>JBBCIP010000113.1:0-10453 GCA_037189785.1 Alphaproteobacteria bacterium | reverse complement strand
GCGGCCGGGGAACAGCGCCTGAATCGCCGCGACCGCGGCGTCATCGTTCGGCTGTCCGTAGATCGGCACGATAACCGCCTTGTTGGTGATCAGGAAATTCATGTAGCTCGCCGGAATCGCCTCGCCGTCAACTTCAAGAAGACCCGGCGAAGGGATCGTCCGCACATCGAGGCCCGCGGCTTCCAGACTCTGCCGGGCCGCCTCGTAAATGGCGGCGTTGGGATCGTCGGGTCCGGCAGCCTCAGGAACCGCGACGACACCCTCCGCAACAAACCGCGCAAGATTGTCGACGTGCCCGTCAGTGTGGTCGTTCAGCAGTCCGTCGCCAAGCCAGATCACCTCGGTCAGCCCAAGATCGGCGGCCAGCTTCGCCTCGATCTCCGCCTGCGAAAGGTCCGGGTTGCGGTTCGGGTTCAACAGGCACTGCTTGGTGGTCAGAATAGTGCCCGTTCCATCACCGTCGATAGCCCCGCCTTCCAAGATCCAATCATTGGCGATAAACGGCACAGCGGCAAAACCCGCGACCCGCGACGCCAAATCATCATCGCCGGGCAATTCGTATTTGCCGCCCCACCCATTGAAGCGAAAGCCGATACCATGCAAGGCCCCGTCGACAGCCGTAAAAATAGGGCCGGTATCACGCAACCAAATGTCGCCGAACGGTGTATCGATGATGGTCGCTCCAAGTCCAGCCAAAGCGACTTCAGCCGAACTGCGGGCTTCTTGACCATGGGCCAGAATCATCAACTTTTCGCCCCGAGGCGTCCCGGTCGCGTCGACATCGGCTATAGCGCGGAACAGGGCCGCAACCTCGTCCCGTGCCGGTTCCAGATCTTCCTGCCATAAATGTCCATGGCTCGGCCAAGCCGACCACACAGCGTCATGATGGGCCCATTCGGGCAAGGGACAGGCAGGTATTTTGACCATTGGCAAAGCTCCTTGAATAAGGCCGTATACCTAGGGTCTACAGGCTACAATCGCAAGCCCCTTTGCATGACCGTTTGGTTACACATGATCATGGCCACTGGTATGGTCGGTAGAACAAAGATCATGCTCAAGCTGAATAGTGGTGTGATCGAAGCCGTATTTATCGGCCAGCACCGTCTGGAGAGCTGCCAAAACAGTGTCATTGTTAGTTCCTGGCTTGATCCTGGCATGAAACGTCACCAATGGCTGCTTTTCGGTCAAAAGCCAGACATGAAGATGGTGAATGTCTTCCACACCGGCCACCGTATCCAGAAGATCACGCCGCAGCCGATCGACGTCGACGCTCGGCGGCGTCCCTTCCAACAAAATATGACCGGATCGGCGCAAAAGAGACCCGGCACTGAACGCAATCAATAACGCGACGAGCACGGACAATATCGGATCAATCGGCGTCCATCCGGTGGCAAAAATGACCAAACTTGCCGCGATCGCTGCAATCGACCCCAGAATATCGCCAATGACATGCAAAATGGCGCCTCTGAGGTTCAAATTTTCCTTATCGCCACCGTGCAAAATCCGGAAAACGACCAAATTAACCACCAATCCCAGCACTGCGATGACCAGCATCGGCCACGGTAGAATGGTCGGGGGATTCGCAATCCGCCCGATGGCCTCGATCACGATCCAGACCGCGATGGCAATCAATGTCAGCCCGTTCACAAAAGCCGCCAAAACCTGGGCTCGGGCATACCCATAGCTGCGTTTTTTATCGGATGGACGCGCCGCCAACCGCAATCCCGCCAAGGCCAGCGCCAAAGCCCCCGCATCTGTCAGCATGTGCCCGGCATCGGCCAGAAGCGCCAAGGAGCCGGAGACTACCCCACCAACCGCTTCGGCAATCATAAACACAAAGGTCAGCCCGAACGCCCATTTGAGCCGCCCGGCATCCCCTGTCCCATGTCCATGCTGGTCGTGGCCCTGGCTGTGGTCGTGCCTGTGGCTGTGGCTGGGGTTGTGACCTTGAGCGTCGACAGACCCGCTAGGCGGTGGGGAACCATGATTATGGGAATGCTCGTGCGTCATGTCGGTTAAGCCTTTTCACCATGGAAATCAATGCCATTAGTATGCGGGAATATGGCATTTCGGGCCAAGACTTAGTTGATCGTCCCGATTGATCGATGCCATAAATCCGACTAAATTTTCCATCAATACGGATCGATAGGGACGACAAGGAGCTAGATATATGAAAAAGCTGGTATCATTATTAATGGTTGTGATTGCAGGTGCCACCATAACAGCTTGCAACACCGTTGAAGGCATCGGTAAGGACGTTAAATCCGGCGGTAGCGCCATCGAAAGAGCCGGCAAGAACTAAGTCTCAAGAACCAAATCTTGGGACTTTATATTTAAACCGGCACGCCCAATGATAAAACGCGGCCGTGCCGGTTTTTTTAGGTCGTCTGAAATCGAATTATACAGCTTAGAAACTGAGCCGGTCCGAACGGTACGGCAGAAACACGTGAACATTCGTTCCAACGCCTGGCGTGCTGTCGATTGTCATGTACCCACCATGACGAACAATCAGGGATTTTGTGATGGGTAATCCAAGGCCGAAACCTTCTTGTCGTCCCAATGATCGCACGACTTGACCAAAAGGCGCCATGACTTTGGCCATGTCATCGGCGGCAATCCCGACCCCGGTGTCACGAACACTGACTTTAGCCATGCCATCCACATCATCGACAACCACCGACACAGATCCATCACGCGGCGTAAACTTGATCGCGTTCGAGACAAGATTAATTAAAATTTGACGCAATTTGACCGTGTCGGCTTCGATCAACGGACCCGACAGAGTCTCGGGCAAAACCAATTTAACACCACGATCATCGGCAAGCTTGCCCAAAATTTGAGCGGTTTCACGGGCAATTTCTGATAAATCTACAGCTTCCAGCGTGAGTTTTAACGTACCGGCCTCTAGCTGGGCATATTCTAGGATGTCCGTGACCAACGCCAACATGTGACCACCACTCGCATGAATAGCCGCCACATACTCCCGATAGCGTTCATCGCCTAAAGGGCCATAAGGCGCTGCCAACATCAAATCCGAATAGCCGATGACGGCATTCATCGGGTTGCGCAGTTCATGACTGATATGAGCCAAAAATTCACTCTGTAGGTGGTGTGATGACCCTTTCATGGTCTCATCTGGCTGGGTATTGGTATGTTGAACCGTACGTAAAATACGCCGTGTTTCAAGCTGATCGACAACAAGCGCCGCCAAATCCCGTAAATTCTGTTTTTGCCCAACAGATAAGCCGAAACGCGGACACCGGTCGAGAATACAAAGGGTTCCGATATTGTAACCACTCCGTGTTTTAAGCGGTGCCCCGGCATAAAATCTTATCCGTGGATCGGATACAACCAACGGATTATCCACAAACCGTTCATCTTTTAAAGCATCAGGAACAACAAAGACCTCGTCCCCTAGTATGGCATGGGCACAAAACGCAATGTCGCGTGGAGTTTCGCTGCTGTTCAATCCGTAGTGAGATTTAAACCATTGACGATCGCGATCGATCAACGAAATCAAAGCCATTGGTGAACCCAACAACGAACCGGCCAGACGGGCGAGACGATCGAACGCTTCATCTGGAAACGTATCTAGTATCTCCAAGGCTTCTAAGGCCTTGAGTCGGTCACTTTCATTTGCTGGAATTGAAGCAGCCATCATGGCTTAAGGCCTAGATCTCATAATAATAAACAAACACAAGGCTCCGATCCCTCCCCTAATCTGAAGGGATCCGAACCGATTTTTCCGAACTATATATTCAACCCGTAAGAAGTTTATTAATAATAAGTCAAATTAAAGGCAAAAATCCTCAATACCCCATGTTGATGAAAAATTGGCAAAATAAATCAAAATTTTATCGAGAATTGAGTGTTCGATTAAAGCAGTTCAATACAATCAGCAAGGGAATTGAAAACTATTGGAGCAAAATATCAAGGCCCGCATTTTGACACAATGTCGTTCGAGAGTATTATGGACTCTGACTTACGACCCACAGTTTTCCAGATGTGCGTCATCCAATTAACGAGGTGGTAGAAATGCAGATTAGATACACAGTTGTTGCTGTCGCAGCAGTATGCGTTTTCCTGACCCCCCAGTTTATTGGCAGTCCTAATGTCATAAGCCAAGCCCAGGCAAAGTCCGCCTCTCCTATCCTTGACTTGCTATCCCGTGCCTCCGACACAGCCTTGGACAATCTGGCTAAGCCCGGTGCCTTTTCAGCGGACGATGCCATCCGCATTGGCTTACCGGGTGGTAAAACGATCTCCAGCGCCCTTAAAATGAGTGACAAATTGGGCGCGACAAATAATATAACTTCCAGCCTGAACACTGCCGCGGAAAGCGCCGCTGCCGCCGCGAAGCCCATATTTCGGGACGCCATTCAGGGCATGACCTTAAAAGATGGTATCGATGTTGTCAGTGGCGGCAATACTGCCGGAACTGATTATCTGAAGAAGAGTTCGGACAGCGCCATTCAAAAACAATTACGCCCCTTGGTTGCGTCCGCTCTTGGTTCATCCGGCGCCTATAAGCAAATGACCAGCTTGAAAAAGCTCGGTATTACCGAAGATGCCTTGACCGATCACGTCACCAAAGGCACGGCCGAAGGTATTTATAAGTACATGGGCACGGAAGAAACAAAACTGCGCGCCAATCCCCTAGGAAGCGCCAAATCGCTACTAAAAGGTTTGGGGAAATAGCGATTAGTCCCATAGGCTTGTCAAAAGCCGCTATTTAGGAAACGGTTTTCATAAATAGCGGCCAGTCTACATTCCCGCCCGACAAAACAACGACCGTTGTTATATTCTGAACAGACCGTTTCGCTTTGAGCACTGCTGCGAGCGCCACAGCCCCGCCAGGCTCTACAACCAGTTTCAAGGTATGAAACGCAAAAGACATGGCATAGGCCACATCCGCATCCGATACGGACACGCCACCGGCAACATAATCTTGGGCCAGCGGAAACGTCATGTGACCAGGTGTCGCCGCCAGTAGCGCGTCACAAAATGACCGCGCCGACGGGTCGTTTGTAACGGGTTCCCCCGTTGCCAGTGATCGCCCGAAGTCATTAAAGTCTTGAGGTTCGGCCGCATAAATCTGGGTGTCAGGGCTTTTGGCTTTCACCGCGACCGCTGTCCCCGTCAATAGCCCGCCGCCACTGCACGGGACGAAAACTTGATCGACACGGACCCCCAGGGCCGTTGCATCTTGCATGATTTCACGCCCGACCGTGCCTTGGCCCGCGATGATATGCGGGTCATCGTAGGATGGCACTAGAACAGCCCCCGTTTCGCGCGCCATTGCAAAACCGATTTCTTCGCGATTTTCGCGATAACGATCATAAAACCGTATGGTCGCCCCATAGGCCCGGGTATTGGCCACTTTAATGGATGGGGCGTCTTCAGGCATGATAATGGTTGCGGAAATACTCAAAATCCGCGCGGCCTCCGCAATGCCTTGAGCGTGATTGCCAGACGACCAGGCGATAACCCCCATTGTACGGTCATCAGCCGATAATTGCGACAGTCGGTTATACGCGCCGCGAAATTTAAACGACCCCGTTCGCTGCAGGGTTTCGCATTTCAATAAAACACGGCCCCCGACCCGCTCATTCAAAAGCGCACTTTCAATGAGCGGCGTTCTGACCGCATATGCAGAAATTCTGTCAGCCGCAGCGTCTATATCAGCCCCAGTGATTATAGTGGTCACAGCAATACCTTCAAAGTCATACTACGGGAGCGCAGTATGTCTGAAGGCAAGATCAGTGACAATCCGGAATGATAAGCCCGGAATGATAAGCCCGGAATAATAAGCGCTGCTATGGGATGTTCATAACCGCAATGGTGCAACCAACCGCAAAGATTGGGATGGGTTGGTAATACCATACTTCCCCTTTGGCGCCTTCGGTTGCGCCGGATACGGTTAAAAACGTGCGGATTTCAAAACCGCCTTGACCACCATCGCGATAGGTTTCGGCATCGCTATAAGAAATCATCTCGTCGCGGCTGTTGCGGATAAACCGATCCAAAAACTCACGATCCCAATTTTCATTAATTTTCCCAGAATTTGGCGTCGCCGGCCAATGGCTGATACCGCCCGCCCCGATCAAGGCAATACGTTCAGGCATTTGATCGCAGGCCCGCCGTATGGCTCGGCCAAATTCATACGCCCGATGCAACGGTGTCAATGGCGGCCCTTGGCAATTTATGTTGGCGGGGATCACATCGATATCATAGCGCGGCGTCAAGAAATTGAGTGGCACCATGATGCCGTGATCAAATTTCCATTCTTCGGCATAGGCCACATCGATATCGTTCATCACATGGCTGATGAGACGCCGCGACAAATCGGCATTACCGGGAATACGGCGACGTTTTATCTTTAACCAATCTTCGTCTTCGATAGGACCTTCATAATAATCGGCCATGCCGATAGCATAGGCAGGCATATTATTCATGAAAAAATTGGCAAAATGTTCGGCTGACACAATCATGATTGCATCAGGCTTTGCATCATCAATGGCTTGCCGCATGCGATCAAATGCCGCATATAAAGCATCACGCGCTTGTGGGTCTGCGCGTTCAGCCCGCCCTGTGATGCCTGGTGCGTGACTACAGACCCCTGCAAAGACTAAGCTCATACCGCCCCTCCTGCACCGCCATCCAGGCTGGCGTACAAACCCGATTTCACATTGCCATGAACAATCAACGCATCTTTCATGGCTTTTATATATTGATCCCAATTGTATCCCTGGAACGCGGCAAAATGCATCAGCAATTGGCCGTTTACCCCCATAATGTAAAGCTCGCCAACATCCGGTTTGGTTAGGGCCAACCGTTCTTCTTCGGTTAAATCGTACTCTTGCAAAACTGCGCCACTATCTTCCTGAAACTGCTTTTGCAATGCCGGATCACGATTCAATTGAAACAGCAATTTCTGAACGTAATAAAGGCTCATCGCTAACCTTTCGGTGTCTGGCCATTCAGCTTTTTATAATTTACCCAAAACAGGTATAGTATGCGTACCATAAGCAAGGCACACATTTTTTGTTTCCATGTAAAATTCGAAACTCCAATCCCCACCGTCACGCCCGATACCGCTGGCCTTCATACCGCCGAATGGGGCCGGGAGATGACGGTTGTTTTCAGAATTAACCCAGATCATACCGGCATCCAAGCCATTGGCCATACGCAATCCGCGACCACTGTTCTGCGTCCATACATAACCGGCAAGGCCGTACTGTGTAGCATTTGCGATGCGCAATGCATCTTGTTCATCGCTAAATGGTATAGCGGTTAGAACGGGGCCGAAAATTTCTTCCTGGGCAATCCGCATATCGTTGTGCGCTTTCGCAAACAACGTCGGCTTCACATAGTAACCGCCGCCCGGTCCATCATGAGCCGCACCACCAACGACCGTTTGCGCCCCATCGCTTTCAGCAATTTTAAAATAGCCGCACACTTTGTCATAATGTGTTTCATGGATAAGCGGCCCCACTTCCGTTGCGGGATCTAAGGGATGGCCGACGTTTATGGCTCGCACACGAGCCGCAATTTTTTCTATAAACTGATCATAAATCGTTGATTGCACCAAAAGCCGACTGGACGACGTACAGCGTTCGCCGTTCAACGAATAAATCATCAATACGGCGGCATCGACCGCACGATCAAGGTCGGCATCGTCAAACACAATAATCGGATTTTTGCCGCCCAATTCAAAATGGACACGCTTTAACGTGTCGGATACTTGCCGCATGATCATGCTGCCGGTACGGGACTCCCCGACAAAAGCCACCGCTTTGATGGCGGGATGTTCTGTCAAGCTGCGCCCAGCAACCTCGCCCAAACCATGCACGAGGTTCCATACCCCGGCAGGAAGACCGGCATCGGTTGCGATATCTGCCAGGATCGTGGCCGTCAGCGGAGAAAATTCCGCAGGCTTATGCACCACCGTGCAACCGGCCGCCAAAGCCGGTGCAATTTTCCAGGTCGACAGCATGAATGGCGTATTCCACGGCGTGATGACGCCGATCGGCCCAAGTGGTTGGCGAACGGAATAGTTCATATGATCTTCCGTCGGCATCGATAAGCCATTGGCCGCTTCGGGCGCTTTGTCGGCAAAGAAACGGAAGTTTTCGGCGCCACGGGTAGCCGCTTTGGCCATAAACTTCAAGGGCTGCCCTGTATCCAAAGACTCCAGCAATGCGATTTCTTCGCTGCGCTTATCAATGGCATCGGCAATGCTATGCAAAATATCGCGACGATTTTTTCCGGAAACCCGCGACCAAGTCTGAAAGGCGCGCTGTGATGATAGGGCCGCTTTGTCGATATCAGCCGCAGTTCCTTTGCTAACTTTGCACAGGAGCCGTTTATCAATGGGCGAATGGTTATCAAACGTGTTTTTAGAGGTCACAGAAACACCATCGATATGGTGACTAAGCACGCTGTATTTGCTCAGAAAGCTGTCCGCTTTGGCGATATTATCCTTGAGCTTACTCACGAGACGGCCTTTCTTCTTTCCACAAATTTATGAAGACTTGTTTTCTTTAAATTCAAGTCTTCTTCAGGAGCTTCATTGAGTTGAAACGATAAAGCAAACGGGTGATCGTCAAAAATAGGTCCAAGAAAATCCGTTATGGCTTTCATAATACTTTGAGCCGCATCGCGTTTGCTTTGATCGGTCCGCCCGCGACCTATCGTTGAGGTAATATGCAAAAACATATTATCGCTATGACCGTCACCAATCAGATAGTCATGGCGCGGTTCAGTGCGTATCCGCAAGCCCCCCAACGGAAACAAACCGGTCGCCAAAGCAGCATCCTTGATGACAACCATCAAAGCACGAATATCAATATGCTCTGACACATTGTCTGAATATTCGATAACAAAATGCGGCAAAGCGCAGTCCTTCCATTCACCAGAACCAATGCCATTCATCAGAACAAATACTTGACAACATTTTTTTATAATTTAACATGTTAAATATATGCTGAAATAATGGAATGTCAAATACAGAATTTTTAGCGTTAACCCTCACCAAAAAATAACACATTTGGCCGCTGCAAGGACTCACATGATCGCCTCCCTAGAAAGCCTAAAAGGCGTTATTACTCCATTGGTTACCCCTTTCAAGGCAGGTGCGGTCGACTACGATGCCTATGCCCGCTTGGTGCAGGTCCAAATCGACAGCGGCAGCCACGGTATCCTGATTAACGGCACGACGTCGGAACCATCGTCGTTGACCGTCGACGAACGGAACAAACTTGTCAGCCTGGGGCTGGAAATCGCCAAAAACAAAGTTCATGTTGTCGCCGCTACCGGCTCTCAATCTTTGGCGGAGACACGGGCCTTGACCGATCACGCCATTACGGCCGGCGCGGATTCGTTGTTGATCGTCACGCCGTATTACAGCCGCCCGCCGCAACGTGGTATCATCGAATATTATGCAACGCTGGCTGAAGGACATTCGACCCCCTGGATGATTTACCATATCCCCGGTCGCGCTGCCGTTTCGGTCACCCTGGATACCGTAAAAACGTTGAAAGATCGTTGTCCGAATTTTGTCGGCATGAAGCATGCGGTCGGTGACTTGGGTTTTGTATCGGAATGTATCGCGGCCTTTGGCGAAGACTTCAGGATCTTTGTTGGCCTGGAGGAGTGGAGCTTCCCAATGATGGCGGTCGGGGCTTGTGGCTTGATGAATGCCGCTGGAAACATCCAGCCGAAACCATTGGTAAAATTGGTTGAAGCCGTGTGGCGCGGCGATCTTACTGAAGCGCGGCGACTTCACTATGCGTTAAAAGATATAAATGACGCTATTTTTTATGACATCAATCCAATTCCCATGAAATATATGATGAAAAAAATTGGTCTTTTGCCTGATAATGAACATCGCTTGCCGTTACTGCCGGCAACGCCCGACCTTGAAAAAAGACTGGATGGTGTTTTACGTGATTGTGGATTGTTGGCGCAATAATTAGATCAAGAGACAGGCATGTCATTCATCAGTTTTTTTACTAAGACCGGGCCTAGTTTTGGGTATATGCAAACCAACGGTATTGTTGATCTCCGCGGTCGCTTTGGTCGGCTGCAAAGTTTGCGGGAGCTGTTGGAGGCTGATCTTTTAAATGTTGCACAAGATCGCGCTCAAGCTTTATCACCCGACTATACAGTGGATGACATAACCTTCCTGCCGACCATACCGAATGCTGAGAAGTATATTTGTATCGGTGTTAATTACGGCAATCGCAATGCCGAATACAACGATCAAAGCCCTGCCCCAAAGTATCCCAGTGTTTTCATGCGCAGTGCGGATTCTTTTGTCGGACATAATGTATCGCTGGTGCGACCGCCGGAATCCCATGAACTGGATTATGAAGGCGAAATCGCAATTGTGATCGGCAAGGAAGGGCGCCGGATTCCAATAGAAAAAGCCCACGATCATATTGCCGGACTG
>JBBCIP010000112.1:0-3226 GCA_037189785.1 Alphaproteobacteria bacterium | reverse complement strand
GCACGACGCCAGGATGACAAGATATCGTCCGGGATTTCAAACGGGCCATAGGGCCAGCCGAGCTTGGCGCGAGCGCCTTCGATTTCGGTTTTGCCGAGCGGCGATCCGTGTGACGCCGATGTTCCGGCTTTGGTCGGTGCGCCATAGGCAATGGTGGTACGGCAGGCGATCATCGATGGGCGCGGATCGGCTTTGGCGGCAGCAATGGCGGCGCTGATAGCGGCCGGATCGTGTCCGTCGATGCTTTGCACATGCCAGCCTTGGGCTGTGAAGCGGGCTTGTTGATCATCGGACACCGTCAAGCTGGTCGGGCCGTCGATGGATATTTGGTTGTCATCCCAAAAAACGATCAGGCGACCAAGCCCTAAATGCCCAGCGAGCGAGATCGCTTCGTGGCTGATCCCTTCCATCAAACAGCCGTCACCGGCGATGACATAGGTGTGATGGTCGACCAGATCGCTGCCGAAACGGGCAGCGAGGTGACGTTCCGCCATGGCGAAGCCGACGGCGGTGGCCAAGCCTTGGCCGAGCGGGCCGGTCGTGGTTTCAACACCCGCCAATTCGAAATTTTCCGGATGCCCGGCGCAGGGGCTGCCCAATTGACGGAAGCGCTTGATGTCGTCGAGTGTCGGGCGCTCATAGCCGGTCAGATACAGCAGGGCGTATATCAACATCGAGCCGTGACCGGCGGACAGGATAAAGCGGTCGCGATCAGGCCAAGCCGGGTCTTTTGGGTCGTACTTCAGAAAGTCGTTAAAGAGTACCGTCGCCACATCGGCCATTCCCATAGGCATCCCTGGGTGGCCGGAATTTGCGGCTTCAACCGCATCCATGGTGAGAGCGCGGATCGCATTTGCCATCAGCGAGTGAAGCGTGGTGCTGGTTTCGGTGCTCATTCGGTCTGCCATTGTTACGCCTGATGTTACGCCTAAGAAAACGCCATAGAAAATGAGACAAACATGGCGTAGATAGCGGCGGCGTGTTGCCCCCAAAAATTCGGCGTCACAATGACCACTGCGTTCCCATCCGTCAACCAGCTAATTGGCGGGGGCGCCTGCAAATTGGTCGTCACTTTCAAGATGTTGCGACATTACTTCAAGAACGTGCGAAAAGTGATGGATTTTTTAGCCTAACCCCGTCTAGGCTATGGACCGGGTCTGGACGTCGGAGTGGCACGAAATAGAATAAGGGATCCTAGGGGTAGGATATGAACGACAGTAGGCTGGCACGGCAGGGCGTTTCCAACGATTCCCAAGCTAACGCTTCAAGACAGATGAAAACGGCGGGCAGCGATTCGCTGGACCAAGGCTTGGCCCGATTGGATCGGGCCGTTAAGCGTTTGGCATGGCTGACCACCTTTGGGCCACCACAGACCGACGCGGTTCCGGCGGCAGAAGCCAATGGGGCTGGTGGGCAATCCACTATGGCAGCGCTTGAGGCTGAGTTGGCCGGATTGCGCGCGGCCTATGCCAAGCTCCAGGGCGAGCATAATGCGCTGAAGTCCGCTTATGCTGACTTGGATGCCGCCCGTACAGATGCCGGACAGCGGCTGACGGCGGTGATCGACAAATATCGGACCATTGCCGAAGCCGAAAATGCCAAGGCTGCCGCGGTCGGACAGGCTGTAGTCGGACAGGGAGCATAGGGCATGGGCCAGGTGACGGTGACCGTTTACGGTCAAAGCTATAAACTTGCGTGCAAGGATGGTGAAGAAGCGCGCCTTGAAGCGCTTGCGAGCTATGTCGACGCCAAGGTCAACACATTACAGCAATCCCTTGGAAGTGTTGGGGAATCTCGTTTATTCCTGATGTCCGCCCTGTTGCTTGCCGACGAGCTGATGGAAGCCCGCGACGGCGGTCGAGGCGGTATCGACAATGCGGCACTGGCGTCGGCGACCGATGCGGTGAATTCTGCAGCCGCTGAAATTGAGCATATTGCAGCTAAGCTCGAGAACGCCTAAGTATAGGAAAGGCGGGCACTGCCCGGTGCGTGGAGCACGATCAATCCCTGGGGCGATAATCATCTACTACGGGAGCTGTCCCTGACCAGGGCCCAGGTTCTGGACATACGGCGCCCACCTGGCACTTCGGCGCCAGAGGATGACATAGCTGCCACGGCCCATGGTGGTCCCGCCGCCTCGCCCAATGACGCCATCGTTTCAATCGTCACTACCAAGCTTGACCCGATGGGCTTAACCCGGTGGGCTTGACCGGTTGTCCATGGTGCCGTCCGTACAAAAGACACCACAGATGGATTGCCGGGTCGGGCCCGGCAAAGACGGTGTATATGTTTGGCAGGCGCTTGTTTGATCCCAGGGGCGTGATCCAAAGGGCGTGATCCAAGGGGGACGCATGACTGCTGATCGCAAACGCGCGCTTAGGGCGGATATGAAAGCACGGCGTCAGGTGTTGGCGGCAGACCGTGAGGACGCGGCCCGTGCCGCCACAGCCGCCGCCGCCCGGGTCATGACTCTTGATCTGCCGCCGTCGGGTGTCGTTGCCTTGTATTGGCCGTTGGGTGATGAATTGGATACGCGGCCGCTGGCGGATTTGTTGCAGGCGGCAGGTTACGGTTTGGCTTTACCCGTCGTCATTGGCCGCGATCAGCCGTTGATTTTCCGCACCTGGCAGCCGGACGCATCATTAGTTTCGGGCTTTTTCAATGTGATGACTCCCGAAGATACGGCAGAACTTCAGCATCCCGATGTCATCATTGTTCCGCTTCTGGCATTTGATGCGGCTTGTGACCGGTTGGGCTATGGCGGCGGTTTTTATGATCGGACGCTTGCCGGGTTGCGTCAGGCCGCACAAAAGCCCATCATGCGCATCGGATTTGCTTTCGAAGGTCAGCGGGTCGACGCCATTCCCCGCCAAAGCGATGATCAGACATTGGATTATGTCGTCACCGATCAGGCCGTCTACAGGGCAAGCATATAACAGTAAAATGACGCATACCTGCGGGAAGGACAGCGGTTGAAAGTATTGTTTTTGGGTGATGTGGTTGGGCGGTCTGGGCGCGCCGTCATTGCTGATCATTTGCCGAGGTTGCGGTCGGAACTGAGCTTGGATTTTGTCGTCGTCAACGGGGAAAATGCGGCCGCTGGCTTTGGCTTAACTGGGAAAATTGCCGAAGAACTTTACGCCAATGGTGTCGATGTCATCACCACCGGCAATCATGTCTGGGATCAAAAAGAAATCGTTGCGGCGATCAATAGCGATGGCCGTAT
>JBBCIP010000111.1:0-6742 GCA_037189785.1 Alphaproteobacteria bacterium | reverse complement strand
TCGAACCGTAACGATCATATCATATTGACTGAGGTGATTTCTCGTGAACCGCAAGGACCTTTGGTGCGCCAGGGGGATGCGCGTTGGCGTGATATCGTTTTGTGGGCTTTCAACGTACGTGTAGCTGCGGAAGAGTTAGGTATCACGCAGAGCAATGTTGAAGCTATGAAGGAAACGTCTTCTAACCGTGAAATCCAGCGATTATTGGGCGTTTATGGTAATTACGGTCGCATCCTGGGCCTATCAGATTTGTGGGCATTCGATATAATTAGACTTGTTGGAAATTACGATGATATATGGCAACGTCATTTGGCTCCAATAGGTTTGGACAGAGGCGCCAATAGATTATGGAGCAGCGGTGGCGTGATGTTTTCGTTGCCATTCCGATGAATAGGAGAAGAATGTGAGTGGACCATTACCACGTGCTGCTGTTGAGCGCTGTCCAAAGTATGTGCAAGGGCAAAGCAAAATACAAGGTGTGCAGAATCCAATTAAATTATCATCGAACGAATGCCCTTTTGGACCAAGCCCGAAGGTTCGGGAGGCTTATATCAAAGCACTGGAAAATGTTAATCGGTACCCTGAAGGCGATCAGTATGAATTTCGCTCGGCTATAGCGGAAACCTTTGGCCTAGAAGCGGACCGTATCATCGGGGGGAATGGCAGCGAAGAAGTTATTCTGCTGGCAATCAGAGCCTTCGTTGATCCAGGTCAAGAAGTGCTCGTGAGCGAGAATGGCTTTGTCATGACCCGTATCCACGCCTTGGCGCAAGGGGCAAATGTTGTTGTTGCTGCCGAGAAGGATTGGAAAGTTAATGTTGATAATCTTCTTGCATCTGTAACTGAAAAAACACGTTTGGTGGCTGTTGCTAATCCGAATAATCCGACTGGGGTTTATATACCGGCTAGTGAAATTCGTCGCCTTCACGATAATTTGCCGCCGCATGTAGTTCTTTTGCTTGATGAAGCGTACGGCGATTACGTTATTGAAAAAGATTTTGAGGGTGGGTTTGAGCTCGCACGCCATGCCAAAAATGTACTGGTAACAAGAACCTTTTCCAAACTTTATGGATTAGCTGGTCTTCGCATTGGTTGGGGATATGGAGCTGAAGCAATCATTCATACCATGCAACGTATCCGTACGCCGTTTAAGAGTAATGCTCCGGCACTCGCTGCGGCAGTCGCTGCTGTGCGTGATCAGGATCACGCGATTATGGTCCGCGATCATACGATTAAATGGCGTGAGATTATGAAAACTCGGCTCATCAGTTTGGGTATTGATGTTCTGCCAAGTGTTACAAATTTCATTTTGTTAAGATTCCCCACAGAACAAGGGTTGAATGCATTAGACGCGGCATCTTTCTTGATAAAAAATGGGATACTTCCACGACCAACAGGGGTGTCAGGACCAAATGACTGCTTGCGGATCACAGTAGGAAGCGCTGAAGAGAATGAAAAATTCTTGAAAATTTTAGCGCGTTACGTGCAAGAGCGGTAATATGCCTGATTTGATTTTGATATCTTTACCGACATCCCCTTATGCAGCTCGCATATGGATGCAGTGCTATGAGAAGGGTAGGGATCTATCAAATCAGTCTCCACCGGACGGAATGGGATCAGAGGCCCATCGTCGATTAAGTCCATTTGGTAAAGCTCCGGTGTTGTTGATAAACGAAACTGCGCTGGTCGAGTCTTCTGCTATTCAAGAGTATTTAGAAGATTTATGGCCGGAAGTATCGTTGCGTCCAAAAGATGCGCTTTCTGCAGCCCAGATGAGAGCTTTTATTAAAGCAGTTGATTTATATCTTTTTCCAATTCTCTTTAAGCTCCGTTCTTTGAATGATTCTGATGGAGAGCAGAAGCAAACACTTTACAATGAATTGGATCGTGTGATGGATCAATTGGCGGAAATCATGCCGGGCTCGGATTATGTGGTTGGAAATCAGATTAGTTTGGCTGATTGTAGTCTGGTGCCCATTTATTTCTATATGGGGTTATTTCTTAAGCGTCAGAACGACCCTTCTCCTTTTGATACGAAACCGCGTTTTGTAAAGTGGAGAGATCAGATCTTAGCGCACAAATCTGCACAGCGTACCCTTGAAGGGTTGATGGTTGCCATATCACGCTGACAAGATGATTTTCTGTGTAAGTTATAATTGGAAGGGGTGTGGGTGTTTAATAGGGCGATCCTTAAAACAATTGTGATACAGACGGCAATCGTTGCTGTTATTGTTTTGGTGGTTGCGCTTATTGCAAACACGACCTTTGCCAATCTTAATAGATTAGGGGTGCAATCCGGATTTAATTTTCTTTTTGAGCGGTCAGGCTTTGACATTAATCAAAAGCTGATCTCTTTTTCCTCAGATTCACCCATATATATGGCTTTTGCGGTTGCAGTACTCAATACAATTCTATTAGCGGTACTATCTATTATTTTTTCTACAATTTTGGGGCTTGTTATTGCGATCTGTCGTATCAGTGGGGATTGGTTTTTAAACGCCTTTGGATATGGCTTTGTGGAAATATTCCGTAATATTCCCGCATTATTGCAGATTTTTTTAGTTTATTTTGTTGTCATTCGGGCTTTGCCATCATTTCGGGATAGCTACGATCTGTTTGGAACGATCTATATTAACAATAGGGGTGTTTTTTTACCCAGTATCAGTTTTTCTTCTGACAATGAGGCGATTTTTGCTATTTTATTCGGTCTTATATCCGTTCTAGCTGTCCTTGGGATTTGGAAGTTACGGATAAATCGCACGAATTTAGCTTTCAACGATTCGTTTTCTATATCGCCTTGGTTGATCTTTATGCTGTGGGTCTTCCTTGTTATTGGTTTGAGCATTGCTCTCGCAACATTCAAGGTGCCAACGTTAGGAAAGTTCGGCTATCAAGATGGCCTGGTTATAAGTCCGGAGTTGGTTGCATTAATTATTGGACTATCAACTTATAACGCTTCATATCTCGCAGAAATAATGCGGGCTGGATTCCAAGCTGTTTCCAAAGGGCAGCGGGAAGCATCTCAGGCTTTGGGGCTTGGTGCTGCTGCAACCTTCCGGCATATTATTTTCCCCCAAGCGCTACGCATTGTGATTCCCCCCATCACAAATATTTATTTAAATATTTTTAAATCGACATCGCTCGGCGCAGCAATCGGCTATCCTGAAATTGTATCTGTCTTAGTCGGGACGACCAATAATTTGGTTGGCCGACCCATAGAAATCATGTTTATGACCTTTTTAACCTATTCTTTGATCTCGTTACTGGCGGCTATGGTCATGCATCGCGTTAATCAGCGCTATAATAGATATAATGTGATTTGATGGAACGCGGATGTCAGAAAGAAACTATGTGAAACCGCAGTTAGTTTCCCCCTTGTTGAAAGGAAATTTTTTGGCATCTGCCAAAAGTTGGCGGCTTTATACAAGTTTAATTGGAATTTTGCTGTTGGTTCTAACCTTGTGGCCGCTGTTTGATTGGGCTGTGATCGATGCCTATTGGAGTGGTAATGATCCTACAGCATGTCCTGATAAATCTGGGGCATGTTGGCCGTTTGTTCGACAGCGCTTTTCTCAGTTCATGTATGGGGCCTATCCCGTTAGTGAGCGATGGCGGGTGGATATTGGGTTGCTATTGGGGCTTACGCTGTTGTTGCCCATTTTGGTTCCCTCTGTACGTGGTAAAAAATGGTGGATCATCGCCTTTGTAGGTATTTATCCAATCATTGCCGCTATTCTGTTTGCTGGAGGTATTTTTGGGTTAACGTCTGTAGAAACAGGGCTGTGGGGCGGGCTGTTCCTAACTCTTGTTGTTGGTGGCTTCAGTTTTGTTTTCGCTTTTCCCATTGGTATTTTATTAGCTTTGGGTAGGGAATCAGGCTCTCCAATTATTCGTAACCTGGCAGGGGCTTGGGTTGAGTTATGGCGCAGTGTGCCGACATTGGTTGTATTGTTTGTTGCTGTTATAATGTTACCCTTATTCCTTCCCGAAAAGTTTGAAATAGATAAGCTCCTGAGAGCACTTTGTGCATTATCTGTTTTAATGTCTTGCTACATTGCGGAAGCTGTGCGAGGAGCCTTGAAGGCTATCCCCGTGGGGCAGTACGAAGCAACGCGCGCGCTCGGCATGGGGTATATTCATAGCCATACGACAGTTATTCTGCCACAAGCGTTAGCCCTAGCGACACCACAGATAACAAACGTTGTGATCGGGTTGTTTAAAGAAACATCGTTATTGGTGATAATCGGTCTTTTTGATTTATTGGGGATGGTTCATGCCATTTCAGGTGATCCAGAATGGCACATGTCATCGGCGCGAGCCACGGGTTATCTTTTTATCGCCTTGATTTATTGGAGTGTTTGCTTCGGTATGTCACGCTATAGCGCATATTTGGAGCGCCGTCGCCGCCTAGTCTAAATCATGCTTACCTTCATAGACTCTATTAGAAAGTTTGATTTGACCTGGCCTTTAGCCGACAGGCAAAATGGCGATAAGCTTACATAGTTAAGTTACTGTAAGACTTTAGAAATTGGACATCAACCCGATCTATTCATAATAGCGTGGCAGCGATTGGTGTCTATTTTCACTTTGCGTGTGAGTATTCTATCTCACGGCCGAGTGCTTGATTGGTTTTCTATTGGGATCATTTCATGAGTACAGATGCGGATATTATTGTTATCGGTGGCGGCCACAATGGTCTTGCTTGCGCAGCTTATTTGGCTCGTGAAGGCCTTAAAACTATCGTGGTTGAACGAAATGACTGGCTTGGCGGCGCAACAGGGACGCAAGAGGTAACGCTGCCAGGATTTAAGCATGATCTCTATGGGTCTAGCCATGTTTGGATTCACGCTAATCCCTATTTCAAGGAATTTTTGCCAGAGCTTAAACAACATGGCCTCGAATATATATGGGCAGAGGACTTGATAACGGGACATCCGACTCATAATGGCCCAGGCATCATTATTTATAAAGATGTGGACAAGACCTGCGCCAGCATTGCTCAATATTCGGAGGCCGATGCGCGCCGTTATCGCGAAATTTATGATGGATTCGTCGAAATCAAGGATGGTTTTGTTAAGGGGATGTTTTCACCTCCGTCGCCTCCTAGTTATTTGCCGAGTGTGATGGAGAATAGCGAAGCTGGGCTGAAGATGCTGCGGGCTTATAATTTAAGTGCGCGCGCGTTTGTGGAAGAGAATTTTGAACATCCGGAAGTACAAAATGTCATTCTCGGCTGGGCACTCGCGCCGCAAATAACGCCTGATCAGGGATCAGTTGGTCAGACTTTCTATATTATGATTCCAGGTATTCATGAATATGGCCAAGCTATCCCAAAAGGCGGGAGCCAAATGCTGGCGGAGGCCTTGGCCAATTATGTGCGGGCTCATGATGGCGAGATTATTACGCAATCCGCAGTCGAGCAGATCATCGTCAAAGGCGGGGCTGCGAAAGGTATTCGTTTAAGTGACGGAAGGGAATTGCACGCAAAACATGCGGTGGTCAGCTCCCTGGATCCTAAGCAGACGTTTTTAAAGTTGATTGAGCCAGAGCATCTGGAGCCATCTGTTATTCACATGGCAAAAGCGTTTTCGTTTGGTGATATCGGTGTGTTTCGTGCTCATTATGCTGTAAAAGAGCCGCCAAAATTCAAGAATGGTATGGATATGAGCCGAACCGCGTTCCAGCGGATCTTCTATTCGGTTGCGGAAACACAGGAACATTATGCGGATATTGCTTTGGGTGTTCCTCCCAAAAAGCCATTTATTTGGACAGCTTGTTGGACTTTGGTTGATCCTAGTCGTGCGCCGAATGGCCAGCATACGCTCATTCTCGATACGTTTGTTCCCAACCGTCTCAGTGACGGTAAGAATTGGGAAGATATTAAGCAAGATTATGCAGCCCTGCTTCTCAAGCAGTTGCGCGAATATACGGACAATATGGGGCCGGAAAATATTCTTGGCGAATACATCGACACCCCCATCAGTATTGAGCGTGCCAATCCTTGTTTAGTCGGCGGCGCGACAACAGGTGGCGAGCGTTTGTTGTCGCAGTCCGGTTATTTCCGACCCATGCCAGGATATTCTCAGTATCGGGGGCCGCTTGAGAATTTCTATCTAACCGGCGCTTCCTGTCATCCGGGAGGAGGAATAACGGCCATGGGGATGGTAACCGCAGTTGAGATACTGGAAGACTTAGACGCTAATTCATAAATAGTCACGGCTTCAAATTTAATTTTAGACAAGGCGTAGAAAATGGCATCAAGAATTAAGACGTATACAGGGTTGGTCATCCAGCCAGCAGTCAAAGTTGCGCAAAACCGCGACGATATTATGCAAAATCTTAATCGTGTTTGTAACATGATTGATTTTGGTGTTGGCTATTTTTGGGAATTACCGGCTCGTCTTGCTGTGTTGCCAGAATACTTTTTGCAGGGCGTTACGACCCCAGGTAAAGGGGAAGACGGCCTGGAAGAATTCATGAAAAAGGCCATCACGATACCGGGCCCAGAAACAGAAATACTCGGAAAGAAAGCCAAACAATATGGCATGTATATCGCTGGTGGTGGTGTTGTTGAAAGATTAGAACAGTTTCCTGACCGTTGGTTCAATACCGCTTTCATCATTGGACCAGATGGTAATGTGATTTTGAAATATCATAAATGGCATGTTCCAGCGTATATTGGTCTTGGTACCAGCCCGCATGACATGATTGATGAATATAGCAAGTTTTATGGCGGCGAGCT
>JBBCIP010000110.1:0-2878 GCA_037189785.1 Alphaproteobacteria bacterium | reverse complement strand
TGCCGCGACACATAGTCGAGAAATTCTGTAAACGGCCCGATCCGGTGCGGTTGACCGATCAGATAGGCGTGGAGCGGCACACACATCACGGTGCCGGAATTTTCACCTTCGGCCAGCAGTTGGTCGAATTGGCGTTTCAAGCTGTCGGCATATTGCCGGGGCGACATGTTGTAGACAAAGAAGCCGTAGTGATCGTTGACTTCGAGGCTATAGGGCATGGAGATCAGCTTGCCGGATTTGACATGAACCGGTTGCGGTTGGTCATCCTGGAACAAGTCGCAGGTGTAGCGAATGCCGTATTCGGCAATGAGGTCCATGGTCCGTTCGGTGTGGGTCAGGGCCGGGGCCAGCCAGCCCTGGATCATTTGTCCGGTGGCGTCTTTGACCGTACGGATCGAGTCTTCGATAATGGCGCGTTCCTGCGCTTCATCCATACCATAGGTGTAGCGGGTGTTGTAAATCCCGTGGGAGAAAAATTCCCAATTGCGCTCATTCGCAGCAGCAATGATTTCCGGATGATGCTGGCACATGGCGACCGATAACGACACCGATCCACGCATGCCGTATTTATCCATGGCGTCCATCATGCGCCAGTGGCCGACCCGGTTGCCGTAATCGCGATGCGCGTAACCGGCGACATCTGGATGTGGTTTGGTCCAGGATTTGCGAATGGGATTGGCTGGCGGATCAAGCTCATAAAACTCGATGTTCGGGGCGATCCAAAACGCAATCTTCTTCCCGTCGGGCCATACAATCTTGGGGCGATTTCTATAGGGCCAGAAATCGTATAATTCCGGATCTGCCTTCATAACGCATTACCCTTTGTATTTTTCAAGCCAATCGATCACCACTTGCACCGGTTCAACATCGGCATATTTCAATTGGAGATCGGTAAGATTGGCAAAGTGATAGCTTTCGTGTTTGTCGGCCACGCATTCGATCGGAACGATGGTGCGATAGCCCCGGGATAGCGAATCAACAGCGGCGGCGCGGATGCAACCCGATGTCGAGCCGCCGGTCAAAATGACCGTGTCGACTTTGTGCCAGACCAAATAACTTTGCAGCGGTGTTTCGAAAAATGGCGACGGCATGCGTTTGGTATAAACGGCATCGCGGACATGATCGATTTCGCAACGCTCATCGAACTCATAGCGGCGCGATCCGATTTTGATGTTTTGTAAACTATCCGGTGTGTCGGTGCGGGTGCCCCAGACGCCGGCGTCCGACCCATCTTCCATATAGCCAACACGAGTCCAGACCACCGGCATGCCTTTGCTGCGGGCCAGGTTCGAGATGGTGTTGACGTATTCGATCTGACGCGGATCGGTTTCATAAGCTGTTTTAAATTCGTCGATTCGCGTATAGGCGTTTTGAATGTCGATATTGACAATGGCGGCCTTGCTGCCGAAGCCGAATTTATTGCGGGCCGGGTTGGACATCACCGCCTCAAAAAGCTGACGCGCGGTTTTGTCTTCCTGAGTCATTTTGGTGCCAATAATCGGCTTGTCTGTCATCGGGGGATCTCCTTGAACTTTACGCGGCAGCATGAATGGATGTGGCGGGGGTAAATCCTAACGGCACACCGGCGTCGGGCACGAACCCGTACAGCGGCTCAGCTGGGATGGCATCGCGCACAATGTCGCGCACTTTCACCAATTTCTCGATATCGATGCCGGTCTTGAGGCCCATGGCTTCGAGCATGAACACCAAATCTTCGGTCACGATATTGCCGCTGGCGCCCGGTGCAAACGGACAACCGCCGAGACCGCCGAGCGAGCTGTCAAGGGTATCAAGGCCTTCTTCGAGCGCCACGATGACATTGGCGAGTCCAAGCCCGCGTGTGTTGTGCAAATGAATGCCGGTAACGGCATCCTTGCCGATGGCGCCGCGGACTAAACGGATGATATGACGCACTTGGGTGGGGTTGGCATAACCGGTGGTGTCGGACAAACCAACCTCATCGCAGCCCGCCGCCATCAACCGTTCAGCAAGGCGTACGATTTGATCGTCGGGAATGGCCCCTTCCAATGTACAGCCGAACACAGTCGACAAACTGCCTTCAAATTTCGGCCGTTGATTTTCCGGCAGGGTGCGGATCAGGGCGGCGATTTGCCCAACTTCCTCGATCACCTGGTCGTGGGTACGGCGCAGATTTTTAAGGCTATGGGTTTCGCTGACGGACAGCGGCAGGGTGATTTTATCGGCGCCGACTTTCAGGGCATTTTCGGCACCGCGCAGATTGGGCACAAGGGCCGCAACCGTAAGCCCGGGGAGAGTTTTGGCATAGGTCACCAGTTCCGCCGTGTCCGCCAACTGGGGCAGAAGCTTGGGGGGAACAAACGAGCCGACCTCGATCTCCCGCACGCCGGCGGCGGCTTCGGCGGCGACCCAGGCTTTTTTGGCCTCGAGCGGCATAATGGACTTCACACTTTGGAGACCGTCCCGGGGACCAACCTCACTCACCAAGACGTCGATACCGTGCATGACGTCGTTTGCCGATGCGGACATCGCTGAACCCTTCCATTGATTAACGTGCTCACATGTTATATTCATAATACAAATAAGCAAGGGCATAGGCAAATCTTGGATGCGTAGCATTAGCCTCGGTGGGTAAGGTTTTTCGCTATTATCTAGGGGCCGCCACGCTCTTTTTGTGTTTCCTGGAGAATGATTATGACGACGACTGACGGCGCCTCTGCCCGCCCCCTTCCGCTTGAAGGCATCAAGGTGGTGGAGTTTACCCACATGGTGATGGGGCCGTCCGGCGGCCTGGTTTTGGGTGATTTGGGGGCCGATATCATCAAAATCGAGCCGATCGGCGGCGATGCGACACGGACGTTGCTAGGGGCTGGGGCTGGGTATTTTCCAAGCTTCAATC
>JBBCIP010000109.1:0-4740 GCA_037189785.1 Alphaproteobacteria bacterium | reverse complement strand
CTCCACACTCGAAGGCGATGGCCGGGTTTTGGTCCGTTACAGTGATGCCGAAGGCGCGATCACGGCGGACGCCAACCCCAACGGCTCCCGCGATAATATCGCCGGGATCATCAACGAGCGCGGCAATGTGCTCGGCATGATGCCGCATCCGGAACGGTTGATTGAACCGGCTCTGGGCGGCACCGACGGCCGCTTGTTCTTCGAAAGCATTCTCAACGCCTTGCACTAGGACGCATCATGAGTAAAACCGCCGACCGCAAGGATATCAACGATATCGAAATTACCCCCGAGATTGTCGCCGAACATGGCTTCACCCCGGAAGAATACGAGCGCGTGAAAACCTGCATGGGCCGCGTGCCGAACTTCACCGAACTCGGCATTTTCTCGGTCATGTGGAGCGAGCATTGCTCCTATAAATCATCGCGCGTGTGGCTGAAAAAGCTGCCGACCAAAGCCCCTTGGGTGATCCAAGGCCCGGGCGAGAATGCCGGTGTGATCGACATCGGTGATGGTCAAGCCGCGATCTTCAAGATGGAAAGCCATAACCATCCGTCGTATATCGAGCCCTACCAAGGCGCCGCAACCGGTGTCGGCGGTATTTTGCGCGATGTCTTCACCATGGGCGCGCGCCCTGTAGCAAATTTGAACGCGCTTCGGTTCGGCAGCCCCGATCATCCGAAAACCCGCCATTTGGTGTCCGGCGTTGTTGCCGGGATCGGCGGTTACGGCAATTGCGTCGGCGTGCCGACCGTCGGCGGCGAAGCCACATTCCATCCCGCTTATAACGGCAATATCCTGGTGAATGCCATGACCGTGGGCCTCGCCGCGACCGATAAAATCTTCTATTCGGCCGCCGCAGGGATCGGCAATCCGGTGGTTTACGTCGGCTCGAAAACCGGACGCGACGGGATTCATGGCGCGACCATGGCGTCTGCCGAATTTACCGAGGATTCGGAAGAAAAACGGCCAACCGTTCAAGTCGGTGACCCGTTCACCGAAAAGCTTCTGATCGAAGCCTGTCTGGAGTTGATGGCGTCCGACGCGATCGTCGCCATTCAAGACATGGGGGCCGCAGGCCTGACCTCGTCCTCGGTCGAAATGGCGTCCAAGGGCGGCGTCGGCATCGAACTTATTCTCGATAACGTGCCGCAGCGTGAAACCAACATGACAGCTTACGAAATGATGCTGTCCGAAAGCCAAGAACGCATGTTGATGGTGCTAAAGCCCGGCTCCGAAGCCAAGGCTCAAGCCATCTTCAAAAAGTGGGATCTCGATTTCGCGATCATCGGCACCATCACCGATACCGGTCATTTGGTGATGAAGCACGAAGGCCGTGTCGTCGGCGATATCCCGCTGGCGCCGTTGGCCGACGAAGCCCCACTTTATGAACGCCCGTGGGAGCCGACCCCTGACGCCGAAGATATTCCGGCCACGAGTGTTGCTGCCCCGGCATCCATCACCGCCGCCCTTAAAACCTTGATCGGCACCCCCGACCTCGCCTCCAAGCGCTGGATTTGGGAACAATACGATCACATGGTCATGGGCGACACCGTGGTGCGCCCAGGCGGCGACGCCGCCGTCGTGCGCGTCCACGGCAGCCAAAAAGGTCTGGCCGTCACCACCGATTGCACACCACGCTATTGCCAAGCCAATCCGAAACGCGGCGGCGCTCAGGCCGTGGTCGAAACATGGCGCAATATCACCGCCACCGGGGCCACGCCCTTGGCCATCACCGACTGTATGAACTTCGGCAACCCGCAACGTCCCCGCATCATGGGCCAATTTGTCGGCTGCATCGAAGGCATGGTTGATGCGTGCACGGCGCTTGACTACCCGGTCGTGTCCGGCAACGTCTCGCTTTATAACGAAACCAACGGTGTCGGCGTTCAACCGACCCCGGCCATCGGCGGCGTCGGTCTGATCCAAGACATTGATAAAGTCGCGACTGTCGCCTTTAAGGAAGACAAAAGCGCGATCGTTCTGGTCGGGGACACCACTGGTCATCTCGGCGCCTCGATCTACCTCCGCGACATCGCCGGTCGTGAAGACGGCCAGCCCCCCGCCATTGATCTGGCGGCCGAACGGCGGAACGGCGAATTCGTGCGCGCCGCCATTCATTCGGGCCGCGTTCTCGCTTCCCACGATGTGGCCGACGGCGGATTGTTGGTCGCGGTGACCGAAATGGCCTTGGCCGGCAAGCGCGGCGCCGCTTTGGATCTGCCGTTTGGCGATATCCCGGCCCACGCCTATCTCTTTGGCGAAGACCAAGCCCGCTATGTGCTCGAAGTCCGCGAAGCCGATTTACCCGACTTCAAAGTCGCGGCCAAAGGCGCGGGCGTGCCCGTGGCGGTGATCGGCACCACCGGTGGCGACGCATTGAAAATAGAGGGCCATGGCACCATATCTTTGGATGAACTGGCCGACGCCCACGAAAGCTGGTTGCCCAACTACATGCGGGGCGCTTAAACTCGGCTAGACCTAAGGGCGCACGGTGCAGTTTGCACCTTGCGCTAAAAGTGATAGCTGTGATTTGCGTGTGAAGGATAGAAAACCATGCCGATGCAAGCCGAGGATATCGAGCGCCTGATAAAGGACTCCATCCCCGACGCCAAAGTATCCATTCAGGATCTCCGGGGGGATGGCGACCATTATGCGGCGCATGTGGTGTCTGCAACGTTTAAGGGAAAAAGCCGGGTCCAACAGCATCAAATCGTCTATAGCGCCTTAAAAGGGCGCATGGGCGGCGAATTGCATGCCCTCGCTCTCCAGACATCGGTTCCCGAAGACGCCTAAATACGAAAACACCCTTAGCCGCCACCGAGGGACAACGCACAGAGATTTTGAGAGAATAGGATTTATCCATGAGCAACCCGGTCTTCGAACGGATCGAAAACGACATCAAGACGAACGATGTGGTCCTTTACATGAAGGGCACACCGATGTTCCCCCAATGCGGCTTCTCCGCCGCCACCGTCGAAGTGTTGAATTACTTCGGCGTCGACTTCAAAGGCATCGACATCCTCCAAGACCCGTCGTTGCGTCAAGGCATCAAAGACTATTCCAGCTGGCCGACCATTCCCCAGCTTTATATCAAAGGCGAATTCGTCGGCGGCTGCGACATCGTCCGCGAAATGGCCCAAAACGGCGACCTGCACCAACTGTTCACCGAAAAAGGCATCAAGACGGAAGTCGAGTAAATCGGATCGTCATCGCAATAAAAAAATCACCCAATAAAAAACCCGCAGGAAAAATCTGCGGGTTTTTTTGTTTTTAGATGGAGACCAACGCGCCTTACGTTGATGTCTTATCGTCCTCATACCCATTCGACACAACAACCGCAGCCACAAGGTCGCCGGTGACATTCAAGGTCGTCCGGCACATATCGAGGAAGCGGTCGACACCGAGCACAAGGCCGATGCCCTCCGGCGGCACCCCGACCATGCCGAGGATCAACGCCACCACCGGCAGCGATCCAGCCGGGACCCCGGCCGTACCGATCCCACCCAGGATACACACGAACATCACCAACACTTGCTGCCCAAGGCTAAGTTCGACACCAAAAAACTGGGCCAGAAACAGCACCGTCACCCCTTCGAACAACGCTGTGCCGTTTTGATTGGCGGTCGCGCCGATGGTCAGCACAAAGCGGGAAATGCGGCGTGGCAAAAACAGTTTTTCTTCCGCCACGCGCAACGCCGTCGGTAAGGTCGCATTGGATGACCCGGTGGAGAATGCCATCACCATGGCTTCTTGGCTGCCGCGAAAAAATGCAAGCGGCGACATATTCCCAAGAAACTTCAAAACCGCCGAATACACCACCACCAGATGGATCAACAGCGCCAACACCACGACACCGACATAAGCGCTGAGCCGCACCAACAGATCCCAACCGAACAGCGCGCTCAGATTGAACATGAAACAGGCAACGGCAATCGGCGCCAAACGAATGACCAGATTGATCAACGTCATGGAAATGTCGAAAATGCCCTCGATCACGCCCTTGACCCGTTCCGTACCCGGCGTGTTGGCCAACACCAGTCCGATGCCGAACATCAGCGCAAAAAACATCACGGCCAGAATGTTATTATCGGCAGCGGCAAACACGATATTCGATGGAATAATATCCAAAAGCGCATTGATCCCGGTCGGCGCTTCGCGTGAACTGGCAACGATGGATTGCGCGCCGTCTTGGGCATTGAGCAACAGCGTTTGCGCCAACACCGGATCGATCCCATCACCCGGCCGAAAAACATTGACCAGCACCAATCCGATCAGCACGGCAATGGCAGAAACCACAACGGTATAAACCAAGGTTTTCCATCCGGCCCGGCCCAACGTCCGGATGTCGCCCATTTCCGCGACGCCCATAATCAGGGCCGAGAAAATCAGTGGCAACACCAGCATGAACAATAGCCTGAGGAAGATTTGCCCGATCGGCTGTGTCACATAACTCGTAAATGTCTTAACCCAGCTCGCGTCGCCCGCCGTAGCATAAACGATCAAACCGCCGCTAAGGCCGATGACAAACCCCCACAGCATTTGCATATGGAGCGGCATTTTCTGTTTAGCCCCATGATGCTGTTCTTTCTGTGATCCACCCATCGTCACACGTATCCCTTTCCTTAAACAGTCTTTGCCTAAGCCCCCCAGCTGTCTTGATTAGCTTACCGAAAACAAAAAACGGCCGCCCGTGTGGGCCGCCGTATTCAGATAAACGAACATATCTCGTAACGAGAATAG
>JBBCIP010000108.1:0-7583 GCA_037189785.1 Alphaproteobacteria bacterium | reverse complement strand
GGCTATTGCCGATAATATCCGCGATGGCTCGTTGAATGATTTTGTCGAAGACGACAATGTGATTGTCGTCGGTACGCGTTTCGCGTCTGATTATGGCTTGCGTGTGGGCGATGAAATCACGCTGTTGTCGCCAAAAGGAGCTGCATCACCCTTTGGTGTTGTGCCGCGGGCCGCGAAGTTCCGGGTTGTCGCGCTTTATGAAATGGGTGGCTATGATTATGACTCCCGTTTCGTTTTCATGCCGTTGTCGCGGGCACAAAGCTATTTCCAACTGGGTGATAAGGTCCATGGGATCGAGATATTCTTGACCCATCCTGATTTGGTCGACCGAATGATGCCGCAAATTGCCGATGCGGTGAAAACACCGGCGCGTTTGATTACCTGGGAACAAATCAATCCGGCCTTGTTCAGTGCACTGATTGTCGAACGCAATGTGATGTTCATCATCCTGACGTTGATTATTATCGTGGCGGCTTTCAACATTATTTCGAGCTTGATCATGCTCGTCAAAGACAAGGGCCATGATATCGCGATCTTGCGCACCATGGGTGCATCGCGCAGTTCGATCATGCGCATATTCTTTATCGCCGGGGCCAGTATCGGCACCATCGGTACGTTTATGGGGCTGATCATCGGTCTGATCTTTTGCGCCAACCTGCAAAATCTGCAACGCGGCCTTGAAAGTGTGCTCGGGACTGAGTTGTGGTCACCGGAGTTGCGGTTCCTGACCGAGATCCCGGCCCGGATCGAGCCGGTTGAAGTGATCTCGGTCGTGGCGATGTCGTTGATTTTGTCGTTCTTGGCGACGCTTTATCCATCGTGGCGCGCCGCACGGCTCGACCCTGTTGAAGCTTTGCGCTACGAGTAACGGATATGTTGGAACTCAAGCAAATACGTATGGAGTATCATCAGGGCACGGAAACGTTGCATATCTTGCGCGGCCTTGATTTGGTGGTGAACGGTGGCGATGTGGTCGCCTTGGTCGGGCCGTCAGGCGCCGGTAAATCAACCTTGTTGCATATCGCCGGATTATTGGAGCCGCCGACGTCGGGCAATGTGATTATTGGTGACCGCGTGGCGTCCGGATTGTCGGAAAACGAGCGCACGCGCATTCGCCGCCATGAGTTGGGATTTGTTTATCAGTTCCATCATTTGCTGCCGGAATTTTCGGCGCTTGAAAACATAGTGCTGCCGCAACTGATTGCCGGTGTCGCCCGGCGTGATGCGGAAACCCGCGCCCATGAGTTGTTGGAACGGGTCGGTCTGCGCGAGCGAGCCACGCATCGCCCGGCGCAATTGTCGGGTGGGGAGCAGCAACGTGTTGCCATCATGCGGGCCCTGGCAAATCGCCCCAAAGTCATTCTGGCCGATGAGCCGACCGGCAATTTGGATGACGCCACGTCGGGCTTGGTGATGAATGAATTGCTGACACTCGCCCAGGAAAATAATGTCGCCACGTTGATCGCCACCCATAACCGTGACCTCGCAAGTCGCATGAGCCGTTGCATGTTGTTGCGGGACGGTGTGTTACACCAGATCGATGCTTTGGAGACCAAGGGCTAATGGCTGACGGTAGTATGAATTATGTGGCTGTGCTGGCGGCGACCGGCGTCAATGTCGGCGTCCAATATTTGTGGTATCACCGCGCATCCGCACAGTTTCGCTTGAAAGAAGCCGAGGTCAAGCCGGGCGAGGATGGTCGTTATCGCTTGCCTTGGGGGCTTATGCTCCTAACCTCGCTGTTGCTGTCTTATGCTTTGGCGGTAATCTTTGCCGCGGCCGGGATCAACACCTGGGCCGAAGGTTTGATGTTCGGGTTCATCATTGGATTTGGCGTCATTGCCATGGTCATGACGCCGGTGTTCGTGATTGAACGACGACCGCGCTGGATTTTCCTGCTCCATGCCGGTGGAGCTGTTTTAAGCATTGTTGTCATGGGCTTCATCCTGGGCGGTTGGCAATAACCGGCGTCTTTCTGCTAACATATTGTTTTTTATGTGGTTGTGTGATTCGGGCTGGCGCTGTTAGCCGTAAAATATGTTTTTTCAAGACCCGTAAAGCTGGTGACAGTGGGGCCAGAAGCCGTAATATAGACCCATGTCACATGCCGATTTTATCCATCTACGCGTTCATTCCGCATACTCACTGTCCGAAGGGGCGATCCACGTAAAGGAGATCGCCAAGCAGTGTGTCGGCCATGCCATGCCTGCGGTTGCGGTCACCGATACCAATAATATGTTTGGTGCGTTGGAAGCCTCGGTGGTTTTGCCCGATGCCGGTGTGCAGCCGATCATCGGTTGTAATCTTGCCGTCGCCGTTGCCAAGGATGAACCAGGTGCGCGCCGCACTGATCCGCCGTTTGTTGTATTCTTGGCACAAAATGCCACCGGTTATAATAATCTGATGGCATTGGTCAGTCGTGCCCATCTGCAAACCGAAACGGGCCATTTGCCGCATGTGTCCATAGACGATCTGGAGGCCCATTCGGATGGCCTCATCGTGTTGACCGGTGGGGCCGCCGGGCCGCTTGGGGTGGAGATTTTGCAGGGGCAGGTTGCCCATGCAGAAGACATCTTGCTTCGTTTCCGCGATCTGTTTCCGGGCCGCGTCTATGTGGAAATTCAACGCCATAATACCGAAGACGAAAACGCGACCGAGCAGGCTTTTATCGACCTGGCCTACAAACACGATCTTCCCTTGGTTGCGACCAATGATGCATTTTTTACAAAACGCGCTATGTTCGAAGCCCATGATGCGTTGTTGTGCATTGCCGATGGGGCTTATGTCAGCCAGGATGAACGGCGTCGCCTGACACCGGATCATTATTTTAAATCCGCTGCAGAAATGCGCGAGCTGTTTGCCGATTTGCCGGAAGCCGTCGACAATACACTGGTGATCGCACGGCGTTGCGCGTTCAAGGTGCCGAAAGTCAATCCGATCTTGCCGAAGTTTGGCGATGACGCCGCCGGCATGAGCGAAGCTGATCTGTTGCGGGACCTGGCCAAGCAAGGGCTGGAAGAGCACTTACACAGTCATGTATTCACGGCAGATATGACGGCGGAGGCGCGCGACAAAGCGGCAGAACCCTATCGCACACGTCTTGATTACGAACTGGGTATCATCATCAAGATGCAGTTCCCCGGTTATTTCTTGATCGTGTCGGACTTCATTCGCTGGGCCAAACGCAACAACATTCCGGTCGGGCCGGGGCGGGGATCGGGGGCCGGATCAGTCGCTGCATGGGCGCTGAAAATTACGGATCTTGATCCCTTGCGCTGGGGCTTGCTGTTTGAACGCTTTTTGAACCCCGAGCGGGTATCGATGCCCGACTTCGACGTCGACTTTTGCCAAGATCGTCGTGATGAAGTGATCCGATATGTGCAAAATAAATACGGTCACGATCAAGTGGCGCAGATCATCACATTCGGAAAGTTACAAGCGCGTGCCGTGTTGCGCGATGTCGGGCGGGTGTTGCAGTTGCCCTATGGTCAAGTCGACCGCATTTGTAAAATGGTGCCGAACAATCCTGCGGCGCCGGTCACATTGGCGGAAGCGTTGGTTTCTGAACCACGCCTGCGCCATGAACGGGATAGCGATGCCGCCGTTGCCCGTATGATCGATATGTCGCTCAAGCTCGAGGGATTGTATCGTCACGCCTCGACCCATGCGGCTGGTGTGGTGATCGGCGACCGGCCGCTTGATAAGCTTGTCCCGCTGTATCGCGATCCGCGTTCCGATATGCCGGTGACCCAATTCAATATGAAGTGGGTGGAATCGGCGGGGCTGGTGAAGTTCGACTTCCTGGGCTTGAAAACTTTGACCGTGTTGCAACGGGCTGTCGAGCTTTTGGCCAAACGCGGTATTGAAATCGATTTGACGTCGTTACCATTGGACGACGGTAAATCGTATGAACTGTTGAGCAAAGGCATCACGGTCGGTGTGTTCCAGCTTGAAAGTTCGGGCATGCGATCGGCGTTGACGCAATTGAAGCCGGATAGTTTTGAAGACATCATCGCCATGGTGTCGCTCTATCGCCCCGGCCCGATGGATAATATTCCAAGCTACATCAAACGGAAGCACGGCGAGGAAAAACCGGATTATTTACATCCGTCGCTGGAACCGATTCTCAAGGAAACATACGGCGTTATTATCTATCAGGAACAGGTGATGCAAATCGCCCAGGTTCTGGCCGATTATTCGTTGGGTGAAGCCGACTTGCTGCGGCGGGCGATGGGTAAAAAAATCGCCGCTGAAATGGATCAGCAGCGTGCGCGTTTTGTCGAAGGGGCCTCGGCCAAAGGTGTGCCGGCCGAACAGTCGTCATTCATTTTCGATCTGGTGGCGAAATTCGCGGGCTATGGGTTCAACAAAAGCCATGCTGCGGCTTATGCGCTGGTCGCCTATCACACCGCCTATCTCAAAGCTAATTATCCGGTTGAATTTATCGCCGCATCGATGACCTACGATATGGCCAATACCGATAAACTTGATATTTTCAAACAAGAAGCGGCGCGGCTGGATATCGAAACCTTGCCGCCTGATTTGAATGCGTCCGACGCCACATTCGGCGTTGAAATGCACAACGGCAAATTGGCCATTCGTTATGCGTTGGGGGCCATCAAGAACGTTGGCGTATCGGCTATGAGCGGCATTGCCGAAGAACGCAATAGTAATGGTCGTTTCAAAGATATGAGCGATTTTGCGCTGCGGCTTGATCCTAAACTCGTCAACAAACGCACGTTGGAAAATCTTGCCAAGGCCGGGGCGTTTGACAGTTTGACGCCGAACCGGCAGCAAGCCTTTCAATCGGTCGAACTCCTGATGAGCCATGCCCAAATAGCAGCGGAAGATCGTACCAGCCCGCAAGCCAATTTGTTTGGTGGTCCGGCTGCCGAGCCTGTGCGCATACCCTTGCCGGTGGTTGATGATTGGCCATTGGTCGATCGTTTGCGGGCCGAGTTTGAAGCGGTTGGTTTTTATCTATCGGCGCATCCGCTTGATGCCTATGCCCAGACCTTGAAGCGGGAACGTGTCAGCCTATCGATCGAGCTTGTACGGTTGGCGCAAAGTGGAGCCAGCGCCGTGCGTTTGGCCGGGACCATGCAAAGCATGAAGGAACGGCGTACCAAATCGGGTAAGCCGATGGCTCATGTAACGCTGTCGGATGCCACCGGCGCGTTTGAAGTGACCTTGTTCGAGGAAAGCTTGACCGCCGCGCGCAGTCTTCTGACACCCGGGCAATCCTTGATGATCAACTGCGAAATCCGCCTTGATGGGGAAACCTTGCGGATTACCGGGAATGGGGTTGAAAGCCTTGATAAGGTGTCCGAACGGTCGGGGCGGGGGTTGCGGGTGTTTGTCAATTCTCAGCAACCCTTGGCCAGCCTGAAATCGATTCTCGAACGTGCCAAGGGTGGGCGCGGTAATGTGACTGTCATCGCCAGCTTGGACCATGGCGAGCGCGAGGTTGAAGTCATGCTGCCGGGCCGCTACACCGTGTCTCCCCCCATCCGCAACGCTGTGATGGCGGTATCGGGTGTGATCGATGCCGAAGAACTGTGATGGATAATGACGCTTGCTACTTACTAAGGAATGCCCATGTCTGAGCCGATGACGCCGCCCACGCCGATACCGTCCGCTACTTTGGTCATTGTTCGTGATGGAGAAGAACGGGCGAACGGTAGCCGTCTCGAGGTTCTGCTGACTGAGCGTCACGGCAATATGCAAGTGGCCGGGGGGGCGTTTGTGTTCCCGGGCGGAAAATTGACGGCCGAAGATGATCGGCCTGTCCCCGGTGCCGATTTTGCCGATCTACCGTATCGTCTGGGCGCTATCCGGGAGGTGTTCGAGGAGGTTGGGGTCATACTCGCCGGGACGGTCGACCAGGAGTTGCAGGACCGGTTTATGGCGGACTATAAGGCGGCCTGTGATGATGCCGAGCATCCCGGTGCTGATTTCCGGGCTTTGCTGGATCAGAACGGTCTCCGCCCCCAGGTCGAGCAGTTGATCCCGTTTTCGCATTGGATCACCCCGGTGATCCGTCCGCACCGGTTCGATGCGCGATTTTATCTGGCGGTTATGCCCGAGCACCAAGAGGTCCGGCAGGACGGTATCGAGGCGGTGAGCGCCATATGGGCTGCGCCGGAGCAGCTCATCGAGCAATATGGCAATAATTCCGCGATCCTGATGTTCCCGACCCGTATGTCATTGGGTTTCTTGATGAAATCCAATAGTGTCCGTGACTTACTGGAGCGCATGCAGGGGCATCGAGTGGTGCCGATCACGCCTCAGATCGAAAAGCGGTCCGATGGTATGTATGCCCATATTCCTGCGGAGGCCGGTTTTGGCGGCTCTTTCTTCCGGTTCCAGTTAAAGGAGAGCGTACCGGGGGCTTTGATGCTGGAGCCGGTTCAAGACGGGTGATGTTCTCCTTGACTTCGGGCCGCTCAAAAGGCTTCATGGCGCGAACCCAGGGATCGGGGCTGATTAAGGTAAACGAGGCAGGTTAGGACAGTATGTCGAAAAATCAGGGGAGTTCGTTCGGCGAGACGCTGAGAACCATTTTCGTGGCATTGCTGATTGCCGTAGTCTTTCGCAGCTTTGCCTATCAACCGTTTAATATTCCCTCGGAATCCATGGTGCCGACGCTGTTGACCGGCGATTACTTGTTCGTGTCGAAGTTTGCCTATGGCTACAGCCGCCATTCCCTGCCGTTCAGCCCACCGCTTTTTGAAGGCCGAATCTTTGAGAAGCCGGTCGAGCGCGGCGATGTGGCTGTTTTCAAATTACCGCGTGATGGCAGCACCGATTACATCAAACGCATTGTCGGCCTGCCTGGCGATAAAGTCCAAATGGTCAACAGTGTCCTTCATATTAACGGCGAAGCCGTCAAGCGTGAGCAAGTCGAAGATTTCGTGGCCGATGACACGAACTTATCGGTCCATCGCGCGACCCAATATCGGGAAACCTTGCCGAACGGTGTCAGCTATTTGACATTGGATCTTTATGGCTTGATCGATGCGGATAACACACCGGTCTATCAAATTCCGGCTGGTTACTATTTCGCAATCGGGGATAATCGCGATAATTCAGCCGATAGCCGGATGTCGATTGCCCGTGGTGTTGGTTTGATCCCGGCTGAAAACTTAATCGGACGGGCAGAAATCATTTCGTTCTCGGTCAACGGCGACGCTCGCATATGGGAAATTTGGAAGTGGTTCGGCGCATTGCGTTACGACCGTTTCTTCCGTAGCATTTCCTAAGGATGACAGAAGACGATCTTAAAGCATTGAGCAAAATCCTGGGCTATCGGTTCCGGGACAAAGGCTTGTTGCAAGAAGCGCTCAGCCACCCATCGTTGGGCGGCAAGATCAATTATCAGCGTTTGGAATTTTTGGGCGATCGCGTGCTGGGGCTCGTTATTGCCGAGCTTCTGTATGCTCGCTTCAAATTGGTCAAAGAAGGGGTGCTGGCGCGTCGTTTGGCGGATCTGGTGCGGCGGGAGACTTTGGTGATCGTCGCAACAGGGCTCGGCCTTCATAATCATATCTTGATGGCCAAGGGTACCGAAGATGATGGTGGTC
>JBBCIP010000107.1:0-4801 GCA_037189785.1 Alphaproteobacteria bacterium | reverse complement strand
TCGTAGTAAAGAATATGTTGGGCAGGTCAGTCCTGATAAATTCGGTTCGATCAATTTGTCGTTTAATTTATAGATCACTGTGATCGGTGTTTTAATGGCGCATTCTATCGACGATTTGCTGGCCGTCATGGCCAAGCTGCGTGACCCAAACGGCGGCTGCCCTTGGGATCTTGAGCAGACCTTTGCCACCATCGCGCCCTATACCATCGAAGAAGCCTATGAAGTGGCTGAGGCGATCCAACAGAATGATATGCCGGCCCTGTCCGATGAGCTGGGTGATCTGTTGTTGCAGGTGGTGTTCCATAGCCGGATAGCCGAAGAAGCAGGCCAGTTTACCTTCAGCGATGTCATTGAAAACGTGACCAGCAAAATGTTACGCCGCCACCCCCATGTATTCGGTGACGTCGATATCAAAGACGCCGAAACGCAAACCAAAGCGTGGGAAGCCTTGAAAGCCGAAGAACGCGCGGCCAAGGCACTGCAAAAAGCCGAACCAACAAGTGCGCTAGACGGTGTCACGGTCGGCCTCCCTGCCCTGACCCGAGCGGTGAAACTGCAAAAGCGCGCGGCGCGGGTCGGCTTTGATTGGGGCAATGTGACCCCGGTCATCGAAAAAATCCGCGAAGAAATCGGCGAGTTGGAAGTCGAGGTCGTCAACAATGACTCCCGCCAAAAAATCGCTGAAGAATATGGTGATTTGTTATTCGTCATGGCCAATCTGGCGCGTCATCTTGACCTTGATCCGGAAACTGCTTTGCGTGACGCCAATGCAAAATTCGAGCGTCGCTTTAAGGGCATCGAACAGCGTTTGCGCGATCGCGGACAAAAACCCGAAGATTGCAATCTTGATCAACTCGATGCTGAGTGGAATGCGGTCAAAGCGACGGAACGCAGTGCGTCATAACCCTTATCGATTGGGCATCATCATGCGTATATATGGCCTTATCCTCAGTATCGTTTTTTTGCACAGTCTTTCATCGCCTGCGTTTGCTCAGCGTGAGTTGATCTTGCCGAACACCGGCCCAGATCTTTCACAGCTTTCGGATCTCATGAAAGAGATTCAAGAACGCCCCTTGAACGACGAGAATGTGATCTCATTCATAAAAACCTATCAATTAAAATTGCCTCCGGCCTTTCTTTACGAGCTTTCAGAACGAACGTTCACAAAGAACGTTGATGAAGCTTTGGATTGGTTTCTATTAGCCAATATTCGCGCCCGTTATGATGGCTTGCGCTGCAAAGATATGACAGCGACGCAAGGCATATTATATTTGCCTGATATGCATGCAGGAACCGTCACTAATTACATCATGAAAGATATAACTGTATTGAACGCTGCGGCTGCTAGGCTTTTACAGCGTAAAGATATTTTTTCGAACACTGCCGACCCATGGTGGATTTGTATTCACGGCATGAGGGCCGTACTTGATTCCATGTACGGGAAACCGTCCACCGATTATTTAACGGATGAAACAGAGTGGCAAACACTGCGGGATAAATTAACTGCATCCCTAGAAAAACCAATCACACAATAAGACATAAAAAATTATTAGGAAAAAAGCGCCCTGTGAATTTGCTGCCAACTATCAGCGCTCGCAGCATCGAGTAAGCCGAGCTTATCCTGAGCCGTGACATCATAAGGGCTGCCGTCAAAGCGCGCGACCTTGCCGCCGGCTTGTTCAATTAAAAATGTTCCTGGTGCATGATCCCAAGGTAGCGTGCGATTATACAGCAAGAAATGCCGCTTCCCTTCCAACAACGCCATATAATCATAGCCCGCACAAAATGCCGGTTCGTTTTTAGAAAACTGCGTCAGGCGTGATTTTACATCGCTGCGCAAAGGTTCCGCTAAACGCTTTAGATGCGCGGCGGGAACAAGCGCGCTTAAATTTTCGGGCGGTATCGGGGTGGAAATACGCTGGCCGTTCAGCCAACTCCCTGCACCGTGTTCCGCCACAGCCAATTTATTGTGAACCGGCAAATAGATCCAACTGGCCACTGTTTTGCCATTGCGCACGCGCGCAATCATCACAGCGAAACGATCTTGTCCATGCACAAAATTTTGCGTACCGTCGATGGGATCAACCACCCAAAATTCCTGCAAATCACGGAGGGTATCCATCAATGCCGGACGCGCAGCCACCGCTTCCTCGCCGATTACTGGTATAGCCGGGTCGATGGCCTGCAATCCAGCGGTCAAGAAATGTTCCGCCTCTTGGTCGGCAATGGTGACAAGATCACCCGGGGATTTTTCCGCGACGTCTTCTGGTGCCAATTGACGCCAGCGCGGTAGAATAATCTCTGCCGCAGCTTGGCGTATCAGCGAAGAAACGGCATCAATCATTGGTTAGTCAACGACAATGCGTGCGTTGCCGTGACCCATGGCCACCACTTGGCCAAGTACGGCATCAGCTTGCTCCATGCTGGCGAGCGGACCAAGACGAACCCGATATAAACGTTGCCCGCCCTGTGGATCGAACGGTGTCGTTTCAACGGAGGCGATGGCTTCCAACGTTTTGGCGAGACGCTGCGCATTTTCAACTGCGGCAAAGGCGCCTGCTTGAACATAGACTAGTTCAGACTTCTTCAACGGCACCGGTGTTGACGAGGGCGGCATAATTTCAACCGGACCTTCGGGTTTTGCTGCAACCGTATAACCACCATTTGTTGCAGGTGGCGGCGGATCAAGTTCTTGGGTTTCGATCGCTGCCACTTCGATCGTTGCGGTCGGGACCGCCATAACATCCGGGCCGTCCTTCTGCGGTACAACACGCGCATCCGCCGTCATAACATCCGGCGCATCTGGAGCAACCACCTGGACCCGGACCTTTGCTGTCCCTTGATTATGAAAACCAAGCAACTGAGCTGACCGACGCGACACATCAATGATCCGGTCTTTGGCAAAAGGCCCCCGGTCATTGACCCGGAGAATAATGGAGCGACCATTTTCCATGTTGGTCACACGCACATAACTGGGCATCGGTAAGGTGGTATGGGCCGCGGTCAATGCATTTTGATCGTATGTTTCGCCATTGGCGGTCGACTTGCCGTGAAAGTCCGGTCCATACCACGAGGCAACGCCGGTCCGATCATAATTCGGATCTTCCTTGGGATAATACCAGCGACCGTTGATCTGATAAGGATTGCCGACTTTATAATTGGCAGGCTTGTCACCAGCCTGTGACATCGACTTTTGGCTGCCGCCCTGCTGACCTGTGGCACAGGCCGCCAACAATGCAGTCACAGGCAATACAGCCAGCACCAGACGAAAAACACTCCGCCCCATGGGGGTTCCCTTTTTATTCGTAACCTATAAAACTATCGGACAGCAAACCGACCGAGATCGCATAAAAGTTCGAGCAGTTATAGCGCAAGATCGAACGGAAGTTGCCGTAAGCGAGAAATGCTCGGCCGTCAACCCCATCCGGTTGACTGAGGCTGCCTTTTACGGATGTATTGGCTGGCAACCCTGTCGCATCCTTATTGGTCAACCCAAGCCCAGACCAATCGGCGACCGTCTCGAAGCCCTTGTGGTTGCGGATGGCGCAGGATGTACCGGGCGCCGCCAACTTATCAACCTTGGTTTGGGCTGCTTTGTTGACTGCGACCTCGCGGCCCCAGGTTTGGCTATCGTCCCAACCATAGCGCTTCAGATAATTGGCGATGGAGGCAAACACATCAATCGGGGTGTTCCAAATATCGCGCCGACCATCCTTATCGAAATCGACGGCATAGGCATTGAAGCTGGTCGGCATGAATTGTGGCTGCCCCATGGCCCCAGCCCACGATCCGGTCATATTGGCCAAGCTGACATGACCTTCATCCAAAATTTTAAGAGCTGCCAGTAACTCCTTGCGAAAATAGGCATCTCGCCGAGGATCATAGGCCAAGGTGGTGAGCGACTGGATGATGCTGCGGTTTCCGGTAAAGCCGCCGAAATTGGTTTCCACCCCCCAAATGGCGACGATGAACCGTGGTTGTACACCATAAGCTTCGGAGACCTGCCGCAACGCCTCGCGATGGGTTTTCAACGCTTCGCGGCCCAAGGCAATACGCCGTTCCGTCACCCGTTTGCTAAGATAATCGTCCAGGGTGACTTTAAATTCAGGCTGGTTTTTATCAGCTTCGATGACGGTTTCATCGACCGTCACATTGACAAACGCCTCATCAACAATTTTCTGGCTGATCCCTGCGCCGATAGCTTCGGCCTTGAACGCGGCCAACCATTCTTTAAACGGGGGTCGTTTGGTCGCGGGCGCCGCTTCGGCCGAGGTGACGGCCGCGGTTTCGATCTTCACCGGCGCGGTTGTTTTCCCGGATAGTTGTGTTGCCGCACCAGGCGTGGCAGACGTTGCTGCCGGGATTTCATGATCGGCCGAGGCCGCACAGGCCGACACTCCCAACATGGCGGTTAAGGCTATAGTGAAATTCAGGGAACGCTTGGGGATCATAACCATATTTAGCTGTTCTTACTCCGGATACCACAGCGAATAGTGCCTATTTTGGCGAATGCTATGAGAAAGTCCAGTTATACTCTGCGCCCCTGTCATAAAAGTGATCATGATCTAAGCGCGTAATTCCTTTATACAATTGTATAAGATGACGTTTCATAAGGAATGGGAGCTCTGAGTTGACCGACGCCACAAAATCATCGCTCGAGGAGCTGATCCGATCCCACTCGCAAGACGCCGGAAAACGAAAACGGCTGTTGTGGATCGGGATCGCCGCCGGAGTTATCCTGATTCTCCTGACCATGGCTTTTTGTGGTGGCGACCAAGGCCCCCGCTATTCAACCCAAGCC
>JBBCIP010000106.1:0-5522 GCA_037189785.1 Alphaproteobacteria bacterium | reverse complement strand
TAATGATGACCATCAGTATTATGAAACGATTTGCGGTGGTGCTGGGGCCGGGCCTGATTTCGATGGCGCCGACGCCGTCCAAACCCACATGACCAACAGCCGCCTGACCGATACCGAGGTGATCGAATGGCGCTTTCCGGTTTTGATCGACGCGTTCCAGATTAGGCGCGGGTCCGGCGGGGCCGGGCAGCATCGTGGCGGCGATGGCGTGATCCGCCGTATGCGGTTTCTGGAACCGATGACCGCCAGCATTTTGGCCAATCGTAGGCGCGTGCCGCCGTTTGGATTACACGGCGGCGCGGCGGGCAGTGTCGGGCGTAACTGGGTTGACCGAAAAGACGGCACGACCGACCTGTTGTCGGCCAAAGCCCGCATATCTGTCGAGCCCGAAGATGTGTTTGTAATCGACACGCCCGGTGGCGGCGGCTATGGTAAAGCTTAACCGAGCCGTTCAAAATTAACTAAGGCGTTGCAACAACAGCACCAGTTCAGCCTGACGGTTCGTTCCGGTTTTGGCGAACACAGACTTCAAGCGATCGCGCGCGGTGTGCAAAGTGACACCGGCTTTCTCCGCCACCACGGCCAAAGGATCGCCCGAACAGAGCGCAATCGCCAACTGACATTCTGCTGGAGTGAGGCCGAATATACGGGCCACCACCTCTTTGGTCGGCAACACATCGGCGTCAAACGCCCGCAACCACACCATGGCATGATTGCCGACAAAGACAAACCCCAAAGCTCGCTGTACCGGAGTGGCCCGGACCACAGCCCGGCGGCCGTCCATGGATGACAATACCGTCACACTCGATACCGGTGCCTGCGCATCCAGCGCTTCGCTCAGGGTCTTATCAAAGATCAGTTGCTCCGGCTCGACCGCCACTTTGATGTGATGATTATTCAACGAGAAAAAGGCGGTATCGCTTGTTTCGGCAACACTGTTCCGCGCCACCACGTCGAACCGTGCATTAACGATAAAGGCCGGACAGCCCACGCTTTCCAAACCCGCCATCAAACCGATGCTGTCGATTTTACTGTATGTATCCACCCCAAACCCCGAATCTTATACGCGCAAACAGGGGCATACAGTAGCAGGCCCCTCAAAAGGGGGGCCATCCCGCAAATAGGGGGTTTATACCAATCCGCGCCGGGCAGCTTCGAGCGCGGCTTCCGCCCGGGAGGAGATATTAAGCTTGCGATAGATCGATTTCACGTGATCGGCGACGGTATGTTCGCTCAAGCCCAGAACCCGTGCACCCTCGCCGACCCGAAGCCCGCGCCCCAACAATCCAAGCACATCGGTTTCTCGCGGGGTGAGAGATATTTCGGGCTCGCTGGCGTAAGCTGCAAGCTGTGTCCCTTGGCTGCGGAAATAATCCAACATGCGACGCGCGATGGAGGGCGACAGCGGTGGCTCGCCAAGCTTGATCCGCCGCAAGTAACTGACCAGTGTTTCCGGAGCGTGATCTTTTAGCAAATAGCCCCGGGCCCCGGCGGCAATGGCATCGAACAAATGAACGTCATCATCATAAATGGTGGTCACGATCGGTAAGGTATCGGGACTTTTATCAGTAAGTTCACGTAAGAATGTAACCCCAGAGCCATCGGGCAACCCCAGATCGACCAAAGCCACTTGCACAGAGGCGGGCTGATCCGATGCCGCCCAAGCTTTCAACCAAGCTTGTGATGAGCGCAAATCTTCGAGCGTCACCACCTCAATCTCTGGAAACACATCCTTGAGAACTTGCGCCAACCACACCCTGGCATCTGTTTGATCTTCGACCACCAAACCGACTGTTCTCATACTTTTGGTCCAGTCCTGACCTCTATAGGCAACACAAGGCTGATACACGTTCCCTTATCAACCGGCATAAATGATAAGGTTCCGCCTATTTCCGTAATGCGTTTGCCGATATTGCGCAAGCCATTCCCACTACCGAGCGGGCTTTCTTTCGTGAAAGACGATGCCGATTGCTGCAAACCAACACCATCGTCGGCAATCGTCACCGATAACGTCCCGTTCTCGTACTCGGCGTTGACCGCAACGGTCTGGGCACCGGCATGACGGATGATATTGCTGACGATCTCCCGCACCGAAGACGACAGATTCTTGTAAAGGCTGTACTCCAACATCACCGTATCATCATCACCGGACGACAGCGGCCAGGTCAAAGCCACACCGGCCGCGTCCAAGCGTTCGCCGCTTTCATGGCGCAGATCCGCAATCACTTGCCCAAGCGGCAAGAGATTGCCGCTTAATCCACTGACAATCGTGCGGATATCAGCCACCGCGTCGCGCAATGTACGTCGTGTTTGCGAGATATCCGGTTTGTGCAAACCCGACAGCAAGCGTGAGCCGACATCATCATGAAGATCCCGGGCGATCCGTTGCCGTTCAGTGGACACGCCGCGCTCATAGGCATTCCGACTTTGGTCGGCATGGGTCATCAGATCGGTCAACTGCCGGGCCAGCTGGAGATGGACCGAACTATAAAGCCCGCGGCCCTGCCACGGATAGCGCGCGGCCAGAGCCGGACTGTCGGCGGTCGCCGGCATGACCAGCTCCAACCCGTCGCTGCGGATCGTGGCCTCGGCCCCGGCGACAGTCACCGGTGTCAGTTCCAGCGGGTCAAACAAGCGCTGCACCAAATCACGCCACAACCCCGCCCGTGCCCCTGGCTGACCTGAAAAGGCAACCGCGATCACCGACCGAAACAGCTCGTGATCTTCCATCTTGCGCCGCGCCACCGTGCGCCGCCAGATCCAATCCCGAAGCGGCAAATACAAGAATCCGATCAGCAACAACGATAGGCCCAAGGCCCATTCGGGAGCGATCCTGAGCGCAAAGATCAGCACCGCATCCAGCGCGATCAACCCCAAGATCCCACCGGTATAGAACAAGATCCGAAACGCCCATTCATCCAGTTCAAACAAGCGATAGCGCCGCAGCCCCAACGCCATTCCGATATAAATCAGCAGAAAAAATATAAATGCATAGCCTTGATTGAGAACCGGCGATAATCCAATTAAAGCTGGACTGATAACCAGCAAAACAAACGCGCCGGCTCCAAGCGTGACCGATAATCCAAGCCAGCGTAAAGCGGCCCGCGCGATAGGATCACCACGGTTCATCCACCATTGCACCAAAATGGCCACAACAATCAAAAACATTTCCAATGAAATCGGCAGACGGTGGCTCAACCCCATGTCTGGTGATTTCAAGGAAATATCGAAAATGAGCCAAGGCACGAAAATGGCTGGAATTATCAGTAAAACTCTTGGCCGCACCAGTTGACGGGGATAACAGAGGAAAAGCGCGATCATTGCGACGCCGAATAAAAACGCTCCGGTATGGTTAAGCGCCGACAGAATTCGAAACAGCCCGCCGTCGATGGCCAATTCTCGCGTACTATAAACCGCCGCTGTAAACGCCGAAAGCATCATGGAGGCACCAGCAAAGGCGAACATGCGTGGCCCCCAATCGCGGCGGCGCAACACCCACACCCATGCGCCGATCAAAACCCCGCCAGTGCCAACGATCAACTGCACCCAAAATACAAATGGCAGATCGAAAAACGGCCTGCTCTTCTCAGGCTGAACACTGAGAACATGTCGAGTTCCGGTCGGGTCTTCCACGAGGATCTGTATGGTATCGCGTTGTAAAGCATCGGCCAGAGACGACTGCCGGGCAAGAAACTCTACATAGTCGCTCGTTCTCTCAAAGGTATCCGGCTCTTCAACCAAGTCTGAAGCCTTGACGACAATCGCCCCGCCATAGCCCTGAATATTGGTGCCCTGAATGCTGATCAGACGCGCGGGCACTGGGATCGCGCGGGCAGGACCATTTTGATCGACCGCCAACACGTGAATCGCGTCGGCCTCGACATCAACCGCAGTCCGCCACCCCAACCACGGCTGTTGCAACGCAATCCAGGTGGCCCAGCCTGCCATGAGGACGCAAAACACAACGGCAAATGACAGTAAGACAGTGGGCGGCCATTGGCGGGACCTCTGTGTCAATATCCTAACCCTTCAAACAAGTTTCAAAAAACGACCAACCTCCCATCTTTTTTGCGAGAAATAATTCTCAAAATCAACAAAATAGACCGCCTGACCCGCCCAAAACGGGGGTTCGGGGCAATCTACAGATGAAATAAGCCCCCACGACAGTCCTGCGAACAGCTCAAGCGACTCGCAGCCAAACCATGCAATGCTCTGGGCGGATATGGTTGCAGACCTCAACCCATGCATTTGAATAGCCAATATAATTTTTCTGTACGTCAAATTATGAACGGATCTGACTATTTAAAATAGTTTTTAAATATGGAAATTAATTGATGTTTAATACTAAAAGTTTATTCTCTAAGAAGCTATACAATTAAAAAAAGACCTCATAAATTCAATTCTTTGATCTTTTATAGGGCGATCGGTTCAATACGAAATTTTTAAATACAACTAAAACGGACTTTTTGGGGGCCAGAAACATATGCAAGATATAACCGTTATCATCCCGAGTTTGGGATTGGCTGAACGAGGTTCGGCAATTAAAAGGGCCGTCGATAGCATCCTCATTCAAAGCAATGTCAACGCACGCGTTATCATCGTCATCAATGGTAATCGCTTTTCACCCGATATGCTCGCACAATTCAATGACATGGAACGGGTGAAAGTTACCTATATAAAAGATGCTAATATATCCTCAGCTCGCCTAGAAGGGCGTGATTTAGTGACGACACCATACTTTTGTTTTTTGGATGATGATGATGTCATTCTTCCAAATGGATTAAGAACGCGCGTCAAAGCTTTTGAGGACGATCCAACATTAGATGTGGTCGCGACCAAGGGATATATGGACATCGCAGGAAAGCTTAATCCGGTTTATACTGACTATCTAAGACACGATGACGATTGCCTGAAGGCACTGACAGAGATTAACTGGCTCACGTCCTGCGGAGGTTTATATCGGAGCGAAACTGTAACACGCGATATATTTACTGATTTACCGCCATCTATGGAAATAACGATGATCGCTTTCAAAGTTGCGGAACGCTATCGTGTCAAGCGACTAAATGATATCACATTCATTGTATACACCAGTGCCGGCGAACGCTTGTCACAAACAGATCACTATCTTGATAATATTGCTAAAGTTCTGGAGCTTATGAAAACAGGAACAAATCGCGCAGATATACGGTATGCTTTTGCACGACGCCTAGGCGATCACGCTCATTACCTTGCTGATCGTGCTTTAAAACAGGGAAGCATGCACACGGCATGGGGATATCATTTTGAATCATTAAAAGCCCCGGGTGGATTAAAATATCTGACATACACCAGGCACCTCATTACACCTTATATTAGCAAAATGAAAAATCATCTAATGCGGGTATATAAACGCCGCCCCACAACACAGTAAGAAAGCGGCGCGCTCACCCATACAACCAAACGGAGGAAAAGTTTTGTAATCTGCTTATTGTCTGGTGTCAGTTCATCAGACGCATAGATCTATAGCCCCTGCGCACTGC
>JBBCIP010000105.1:0-7892 GCA_037189785.1 Alphaproteobacteria bacterium | reverse complement strand
GTTCCGTGGTTTCGTGAATGCGAATTTGCCACGTCGGGCATTTCAGGCCTTGAGCAATCAATTCAGCAGTCAAACCAAATGGGTCAAGCATGTCGAGTGTCGATGGATGGAACGTGGACGCGCGAATGTCTTCGGCCAATCCATCTGTTTGTTCGAGCACAAGCGCGGGAATGCCATTGTGAGATAATAAATACGCGGTCATCAGGCCGACCGGACCTGCACCAACTATGACGATACGGCGCTCAAGATCTGACATGGTTCCTCATTGAACTTGACTGTAGAGTAATGGTATTAGGTATAATACATCTTAAATGTAAAGCAATACAATAATCTGATATCAGGATTTGTGCTGCGGTTATATTACAAGATATTAGAATATAATGGTTATTTTCCCCGCTAGAGATTTTGAATTGTATATTCTGAAATACAATAGAAAATTTAAAGCGGATATGACTCGGTTAAGCAATGTATTAAGGTGAGTGTGATGACAAAGCGTTGGGCATACGGAAAATTGGGGGCTGTTGGGGTTTTGACGCCGTCAGGCAATCCCACGGTAGAGCCGGAATGCGCGCGTCTGTTGGGCGATGATGTGCTGATGTTGACGGCCCGGATGTATGATCCGGCGCCCGATCTTTTAGACCGGTTGGTTGCTTATGCCAATCGTGTCGATGGATACATTGCATCCTTTGGTGGCGTTCCGTTATCGACTTTCTTATTTGCCTGCACCGGGTCTTGTTATCTGATCGGGCCAGAGGCCGAGACTCGGATTGTTGAGCGGTTCAAGGCAAGCGGTGTGACGTTTGTCACAGCGGCCCATGCTATCCGAGCGATGCTGGCTGACGTATCGGCTCGTCGCATCGTGGTGGTGAACCCTTATCCGCAAAATTTAGCGGCGGCCTCGTTCGATTATTGGCGCGCGGTTGGTTTTGATGTGGTTCATGTTGTGGATGTTGAAAATCCCGAACCGGGCTATCACGCCATTTATACATTGACCGATGATTTGGTCGCCAACGCCTTGGTCAAGGCTGAGAAAATTGCCGCTGATTTGTCTGCCGATGCCATTTTGTGCACCGGGACCGGGATGGCGACCTTGCCGGCGGTCAACGGCGTTGGTGCTGCGCGACCGGTGTTCTCGTCCAATATAGCCTTGGCCTGGATGGGGCGAAAAATGCTTGGTGATCCTGTAACTGCGCGGGAGTGGCTGGGGGGTGAGGCGCCGTGGCGCCGCCGACTTTAAAGCCCGAATTTGTCCTGCTGAGTGTGCTTAAGCCGCACCATTTGACTTATAAAAGATACCATTTGTTGTTTTTAAGGCACGAGGCAATTGACAATAGCCCCGTAATCGCACAGTTTTGCGAAGTTGTTTCTATAGAAAGACAATAGGTATTTGTATTAACAATATGATGACCGATCAAGACAAAGGTTGTCAACCAGTATTTGCTCAAAAGCTTGTTTGCAAACGTATTTAAGCTTTTGCGCTGAACTCTCAGGAGGAGTCGCTATGAAAAAAATCAGCCCATGGATTCTCGCCACAACTTCGATAGTGGGTTTATCGGTTATCGGCAGCGCTGTATCAGCCCAGTCGTTGGAAGAAATCGTTGTATCAGCGCGGAAGGTGGAAGAACGGTTGCAAGATGCACCTGTTACAGTGTCCGCATTAGGCCGCGAAGCCCTTGATATGCGCGGCATTGATGACGTCAGTGACTTGAGCGCAATGGTTCCCGGACTGAGTTATGAGCAAGATTTCGGTCGCCGCCTGGATCGTCCGGCTATTCGTGGTCAGTCATCGATTCTGGGTACGCCGAACGCCGCGTCGTTTATTGATGGCGTGTTCATCCCAGATTCGCTGTTTGGGTCCGAGCTTGCTTTCGTCGAGCGCGTTGAAGTTATTAAAGGTCCACAGTCCGCACTTTATGGCCGTCAGACCTTTGCTGGTGCCATCAGCTATGTTTCCAAGAAGCCGAACATGCGCGAATTTGAAGGCAAAGCAAAGGTTTCGGTGGGGACAGACAGCGAATTGGATGTGCTTGGTATCATCAGTGGTCCGATCGTTGAGGATAAGGTCGGATTCCAACTGGGGGCCAGCTATTATACCTTTGGTGGTCAGTACCGTAACAACAACGTAGACGATGCTTATTACGGCAAGAAAATCGGTGACGAAGAAACCAAAGCAATAAACGGTATGCTTTATTTTACGCCGAACGACAATCTTGATATTGCCCTGCGCTATGCTTATGGCGAGTTTGATGATGGCCAGGAAGCAACCGGCTTCATGAGTTCCGCATACAACAATTGTTTCCCGACTGGGGCCGGTGTGAATCGGTATTATTGCGGCAAAGTGATCGCGGATCCGAATTCGATTGTTCTCGATCTTGATGATGTGAATGGTGGCCGCTTGCTGCGTGAAACGCATCGTGCATCTGCAGTCATCAATTATGACTTCAATAATTATACGCTGACGGCCATTGGCGGTTACAACAGCTCAAAGATGGATCGTCATGCTGATGCCGACTATCAACGCGGTGCTGTCGGCGGTGGTCGTCTGCATTATTATGATTTCGACCATGTAGAAAGCCTTTCGGGTGAATTGCGCATTGCATCGCCGCAGCAAGAGCGGTTCCGCTGGTTGGCCGGTACCTACTATTATCATGAAGACAGAGATACGGGCCGTCTTATCTATACAGATGGGTCTTTCCAAGATAATGGGCGGAACACTGTTCGCAATATAGCTGGTTTTGCTATGGCGCAATTTGACTTTACCGATCGTTTCTCTGGTAGTGCTGAAATCCGGTATGCTGAAGACAAGCTTGGTTTGGTCGGCGGTGATAACAACTACGATTTATCCATCACCTACAAAAGCTGGAACCCCCGCTTCACGCTTGATTTCAAGGTGACGGACGATGTGATGATCTACGGTGTTGTTGCTCGGGGTAACAAGCCAGGTGGGTTCAATTCCGATGCGCGTTTGACCGGTGATCAAGTTGCTTATGATGAAGAAGGTGCATGGAACTACGAACTGGGTATCAAGACGGAAATGTTTAACCGTCGCCTGCGTTTCAATGCATCAGCTTACTACATCGATTGGACCGGTCAGCAGCTGACCAACGTTGCGACCTGGGTCAACCCGGTTACTAGCGTTATTTCGAGCATTTCCTATATTGCCAATATGGGATCGCTTGATGTGAAGGGTATCGAGGGTGAAGTTCAGGCCGTTGTTACACCATGGTGGACGCTTGAGCTGAGCGGGTCGATCAATAAAGCAAAATATACAGAAGGCTTTGATTCGACATTGGTGCCGCTGGTTGGTTCCGGGGATCTCAAAGGCAAATATGCGCCGAATACACCAAAGTATCAGTATGCGATCATCAACACCTTCCAGACCGAAATCGGTAATGGATACGAAGCTTTCGGTAACGTTTCCTATACGTACCGTTCAGGGAAGTTCGACCAGCTTGGTAACTTTGCAACGACCGGTGCCCGCCACCATGTCAATGCCCGGGCTGGTATTGCCAATGAAACATATACAGCATCGTTGTATGTGAAGAACCTCTTTAACAGCATGGCACCGCTCGGTGTGACGCGTTACATCGACGCAGCCAATGCCAACGCTCGTGCGTTCTTGGTTGGTTTGCCACGGGAACGTCAGTTCGGGATCACCTTGGAAGCAAAGTTCTAATCATCCAATAGTTACCTATTCCATAAGAAAACCCGCCTCTTGCGAGGCGGGTTTTTTGTTGGAAAAGAGACCTTCCTAGAAGCGGAAGCTCGTGCGAAGACCGAAGGTTCTTGGATCAGCCAACGAGGCGTTGATCGCACTTGTCGATGATGACAAATTATGAATCACGCGGTCGACATCGCCGGTTTTAACATCGGCAGATTTGACGGTGCGGTCGTCAAAGATATTATCGACGTATAGCGTGACTTCCCAACGCTCCGTGGTGAGGCCGATCCGCGCATCGGCCAGCCAATAATCATCAAGACTGCGGGCGTTGGACTGATCAATATAGCGTTTGGCTTGATAAATACCGTCGATTTCAGCAAACCAATGGGCCCCACTGATGATAAAATCAGCGGCAGCGTTATAGCCTGCCGACAGCACCAAGGAATGTTTCGGTGTTTTTTCCAAACGATTCCCAGCCAGATCCAATTCGCACAGTGGCTTGCCATCATATATCACCGGCGTACAGCCCGGAGCCGTTAAGATGGTTGACTTGCTATTGGAACGAACGGTGAAGTTGGTATATTTGGTGTCTAAATATGTGTAGCCCATCGAGACTCTGAACTCGGGCGTTACGCGCCACACTCCTTCAAATTCTAGACCTTTGATTCTGGCTGATCCGGCATTTTCGATAATGGCAACGGGATAACCAGATGGTGTGCTGGTGGTCGAGACGACCTGCTTATTGGTGTAATCTTGGTAGAACAAAGCGAAGTTGGTCAAGATGCGCCCATCCAACCATGTAAATTTCCCGCCGACTTCATAGGACCACATGATTTCAGAATCGAACGCAAGTTCATCAAAATCACCATCCAGATCGGTGTCGAACCAAGCCCCGGCTGCAACTGTGGATGTCCCGCCCGGTTTTACGCCCTTTGCAAGCGACGCGTAGAGGAGTTTGCTGTCTTCCGGTTTCCATTCAAGGATAAAGCGCGGGGTCCAGTAGCTGTTGCTGGTCTCTATTTGCGCCGGTACGCCATAGACTGATGCAGCCGTGCGACCATCACTCAAGATACTTGATGGTCCATAGACCGGCGGTACAAAGCGGCTGGTGGCAAACGGATCGCCACACACGATCCCGAACGCGTTGGTCGGCAGGCCGCAGTTGGTGCCGATTACGGTTTCATCTTCTTCAGAATAGCGTGTTTCGGCTGTCAGTTTGATTGTGTCAGTGACGGACCAGGCCAAGCTACCGTATACGGACCAATGGTCGGTTTTACGATGATTGATGTCTGGTGCATGAATAAGATTTGGATAAAGTGGACTGGAGCCGTTGGCGGCACAGCTGGGATTGGTCGTTGAGCAAGTGACGATAACCGTATTGCCTTCACGGCGCGCTTTTTCAGTCCAGTAGAGGCCGCCTATGCTCATCTGGACCGGGAAATCCCAGTTTGACGAATAGCGCAGTTCTTGGCTGAATTGTTTGGTCAGTGTGTCGCTGTCTTGAACGCTGGTGCGAGGCGATACGTCGACCGCAGATCCGGCAGGCCCGGATAAAATGGCGTCTTGATCATAGTCCTGACGATTGCTGCTGGTGGCGCGGGTTGCCCCGGTCCAGGAACTTATGGTGCCGTTGCCAAGATCCCAGGATGCCACAAGGCTGCCGCGAATAACATCGCGCTCAAATCCGCGAAAAAGTTTTCCTGTCAATGGATCGGGGCTGTGCAGTGGTCGTCCTAAAGAGTCGCCATCAGGGATGCGACCCGTAAAAATGGCGAATGGTGCTGTGCTGACGACGCCGCCGGCCACGGCTTCGGCAAATGCCGTGTTGTCGGCAGGGGAGATCAGACCGCTGTTGCTGCGGATCAGAACTTGAGCTTCTGGTGATGTTTTATCTTCAAAATATTCTAGGCGGGCTTTCAGTGAAAAATTGTCGGTCGGCGTAAAAAATACCGTCCCGGCGGTGCCGAAACCTTCGCCATCGCCGAGACGGCTTAGAGTCGCCTCGTCACGGTAGAAACCATTGCGTGTCCAATAAGAACCGGTGACGCGACCGGTCAATTTGCCGTCGATAATGGGGCCGCTGATGCCGCCACTGATGTCGTAGCGACCATGACTGCCGATGCCGATCGTGCCGTCTACGGAAAGGTCATTGCCAGGATCTTTGGTGACATATTGAATGGCACCGGCAAAGGCGCTCCGTCCATAATCGACACTATGGGGCCCGCGCACGATCTCGATGCGTTGGATATCCAACAGTTTGGTTGATAGTAGGATTCCACCGCCAGGTGATGCGACCGCCTCGCTGGTGACGTCGATCCCATCGACCAGAACGGCGGCGCTGGCGCGGCCCCGGGTTGGGGCTAACCCGCGGATCGTGATATTCGCGCCTTCCGGCGTGGATGCTTTATCGAAAATAATAGATGGCGAATATTTGGCGACGTCGCCCACGTCACCCAAACCTAAGCGTTCGATTTGAACCTCTGAAAATGCTTGGATACTGACCGGCACATCTTGTAGCAATTCTGCTTTTTTGCGGGCGGTCACCACCACTTCATCGAAATTTGCGGCGGCCCATTCCGTGGCGCGATCGGTGGTTTGCGCCCAGGCAGAATAGGCCAGCAGGGCCGGTAAGGAAACGGATAAGGCAAAAGTTTTATAATGCCGATTCATTTTATTCTCCCGAAACATGTAATGACTTATGGTTTTTTGGCAATGCTATCGTTCTTGCTCGACGAGGACTGTCGGCGTTGCGGCAAAAAGGCCGTGGAAACGATGAGGCCTAGGAAAACGAGGAATACGACCCACATTTCCATGGAGTAGTCGAGCGGTCTGATCCACATTTCTTCGTAGAAGCCGTATTTGGGTAAAAATTCACCGAACGGAATCCAGAATATGGCTTTGGTGGGGATGGCATAGCGGATGCCGGCCATGACGCGGTTAAATTTGGCCAGTCGCCACATCAGATAAATCGACCATATCGCGAGAAAAGCGACAATGGCGTAGGTGACCGGATGGTGGTTTCCCAGAAACCGCTGGTCGCCCATGAACAACGAAACACTGTAGCAAAACCAAGTTACAAAAAGGGTTTCCATGAATGTGATGCGGCAAAAATTGCGGCCGTCACCAGAAGATGGTTTACCGAGATTGAGGCGTAGCTTGCGTTGTAACCAGCGAAACGCATTACATTTTGTATCTTTGTTCAAAACAAAAAACAAAAGTGCGGCAATACAGATTCCTGTGGATCCTTGAATATACAGCAAGCCGACCGACCGATTTTGGTCGGGCGATAAAGCAACTGGCGGTAAGCTCAGATCGATTTGATTGTAAAAGAAGCCGTAGGAGGCCCACCCGAGCCAGATCAAAAGCCCGGCCACAAATCCCAGCAATGTCCCGCGAACTTCATTGTCGCGTTTGATGCCGTAAATCAATAATAGCAAACCGACAGCGCCAATGCCGATATGGACATAGCTGGTATAGTCGCGTGGCAAGATTTCCTTGATAGCGACACTCACACTATGCGCGACAGGATTAGCCAGTAACACGGCGAGAAAGGCAAATAACCCAATAAAGGGCGGTCGATAAAGACGTTCAAGCGCAGTCATAACACTCTCCCTACCGGCGGAACAAAATACAGCCGTAGCCCGCGCGGTTTTTTAAACTTCACACTGAGCAATAATTGACACATTCAGCACCAGAAGATGCCTGTCTCAGCGTATGGTTTGATTATAAAAACGATTATCTTGGAGTTTTTGGTCGTATAATTCCCCGTTCGACAGACACCGGAAAAGGGGCGCGTGAAAATATGAATCACACGACCAAAATCCGTCATTCTGTCGGGAGAATCCGTGACCAAGGAGCGCTGCGTTAACAAGCTCCCGTCTACTCTACGGCGGAGCACAAGGCCGGGGTAGTCCCACTTAGCATGACGTTATAATGATATCACGATTAATTGATCTTGTCACTCCCAAAGGCCTGTGATGGGCCTTTGGGAATCAGTGACATAGAAAATAATTTATTGCTGAGAGGACCAGCAGTCTAAAATTTCACTGGCGGTGGCCGACCAGGTCGCATCCTGCGTTGCAAGCCACCCTAATGTTTCATCCAATGCCGAGATGCGATATGGCAAGCCCATCACATAAGAGGTGAGCGTGATCGACAATATTCGTCCGCCGGATATTTGAGCGCCGGATATTTGAGCGTCGGATTTCAGGCAAGCATAAGCATCACGCAT
>JBBCIP010000104.1:0-19563 GCA_037189785.1 Alphaproteobacteria bacterium | reverse complement strand
GCATCAGCCACATCATCCAAAGCCCATTCTTGATTGACATTGATTTTGACTTTGCCGCTGGCCACCACATCGAAAAGATCGGTGGTCGACGCAATCAAGTCTTCACGCTTTTCAATGTAAGCCATCAAGGTTGGGCGGGTCAGGAACAAAGATCCTTTGGCCGATAACAAACCGGGATCGACCGGTGGGACCAATCCGGTGGAATTTCCGAACGTCACCATGGTGCCGAGTGGCGCAAGACAATCGATTGATTGCATGAACGTGTCTTTGCCCAAACTGTCATAGACCACGGGGACACCTTGGCCATCGGTGATGTCGCGCACCCGCTCGACGAAATTTTCGCGGCTGTAGACAATCACATGATCGCAGCCATGGGCTTTGGCCAAAGCGGCTTTTTCGTCTGAGCCGACGGTGCCGATGACGGTGGCTCCCAAAGCCTTGGCCCATTGGCAGGCGATCAACCCGACCCCCCCAGCGATAGCGTGAAACAAAATCGTGTCGCCGGCTTTGACGCGATAGGTCCGCCGCAAAAGATATTGAGCTGTGGAGCCTTTCAACATCATCGCGGCTGCGGTTTTGTCATCGATGGTCGGCGGAATTTTAACCGCACGCCGGGCCGGCATGATCCGCACTTCGGCATAAGCGCCAAGCGGACTTGTCGGATAGGTGACACGATCGCCGACGGCAAGATCTTTGACATCAACGCCGATCGCGTCCACGACACCGGCGGCTTCAAGACCGATCCCCGACGGGAGCGGCACCGGATAAAGACCGCTGCGGTGGTAGGTATCAATATAATTTAAACCGATGGCGGTGTGCCGCACACGGATTTCATCGGCACCGGGATCACCGACCGAAAGATCTTCGATGTTTAAAACTTCGGGCCCACCGGTTTGGTGAAAACGAACGACTTTGACCAAAACTTACCCTTTCAAATGTTTGGCGAGGAATTCAGCGCTGCGATTATTAGCAAGATCGCTGTTGGTTTTATCGTAGTGATCGCCACCAGGTCGTGTGAAAGCATGGTCCATACCGGGGTAATCATGAATGGTGACGTTGGGATTGTTGTCTAAGGCGGCGTGCACCGTGGCTTGGGCTTTGGCATCGACAAAAGCATCAGCCGACGCGATATGGAGCAAAAGATTGCCTTTAATATTGCCGGCTTCGGATGTTTTGCCATCGATACCGACGCCGTAATATCCGACTGCGGCATCAATATCGGTGCGCGCCGCCATCAAATAGGCCAGGAGCCCACCCAGGCAATAGCCCTGACATCCGACTTTGCCATTGGCCCCCGGCAGTGACCGCAGGTAATTTTTAGCGACATCGAGATCGTCGATCCCCTTGTCGACATCAAAACCTTTGTAAAGCTCAAAAGCTTTGTCCCATTCGGCTTGGGAGACCGGGCCCAATTGAATGCCCGGTTCTTGGCGCCAAAACAAATCCGGGGCGATGGCGAAATAGCCTTCGGAGGCTAGACGATCGGCGATGCCGCGAATATTGGCGTTGATACCAAAAATTTCTTGAATGACGACAACGCCCGGACCCTTACCGCTGGCCGGGCTGGCCAGATACGCATTGAACGTGCCGCCGTCTTTGGCTGTGAGGGTTACTGTTTTACCGCTCATAGTGAAGTCTCCTATTATCGTTAAAATAGAGATGTTTGGTGATGGGGAAGGTCACAGCCTTCGAGCCGCAGCAATTGGGCTTTGGTCTCGATGCCGCCTTCGCCGGAATAACCATGGAGTGCGCCATTGCTGGCAAGCACACGGTGGCAGGGAATGATGATCGGGATCGGATTGCGTCCGCAGGCCGAGCCGACGGCCCGGGCATGGGATTGCAGATCCTTGGCCATTTTCCCATAAGTTACTGTTTTTCCATAAGGAATTTCGCTCATGGCAGTCCAAACAGCCCGCTGGAAGGCGGTCCCGTGGGGAGCCAAAGGCAGGTCGAAGCTGGTCAATGTGCCATCGAAATAAGCGTTCAATTGATCCTTGGCCCGTTTCAAAACCGGGCTGGATTGTTGATCGGATCCCCAGCCCCAATCGAGGGCGACGATCACGCCGTCGAATTCGCTGATGGAAATATCGCCGACCGGGCTATGAAGAGAAATCTGTGGCATCTTTCACTTTCGGTTACAGGGCCGAAAGTGTATGAAAACTAATGGCTCTCGGCAATTGAGAAGGATCTCTTTCATGAAGGTCAATATCACCATCGATTGCACGCCAGAGGAAGCCCGCAGCTTTTTCGGCCTGCCCAATATGGAAAAGTTCCATGACACCGTCATGGAAGAAATGCGGCAACGCATGTCAAAAGGAATGTCTGCGGAAGATTTGGAAAATTTGTATCGGTTGTGGATGCCGGGGGCGGGCAAAAGCTGGGCTGATTTTCAAACGATGTTTTGGCCCGGCCTCACGACGAGCGACGATAAGAAATAATATCCAATGACCGATATCCAACCGTACTACACCAACCACGTGTTTTGTTGTGTCAATCAGCGTGTGAAGGGTCATCCGCGCGGGTGTTGCCAAGAACAAGGTGCGATTGTATTGCGCAACTATATGAAAGACCGCGCCAAGGAGCTCGGTCTGAAAGGCACACGGATCAATGGCGCCCATTGTTTGGATCGCTGTGAACTGGGTCCGGTTCTGGTGATTTACCCGGAAGGGGTTTGGTATACCTACAAAACCAAAGACGATGTTGACGAAATCCTTGATAGCCATTTGCTGAAAGGCATTCGGGTCGAACGTTTGATATTGCGACCGGAAGACGGACCCACAAAGGGGTGACCATGCAATCCGATACGATTTATGCGTTGTCCAGTGGTCGGGGCAAAGCCGGAATTGCCGTTTTCCGCTTGTCCGGTCCGGACTGTGATCGGGTGGTGCGGGCTTTGACCAAACGCCACACGCCGGAACCGCGGGTCGCGACCTTGACCTGGTTTGTTGACCCGGACACCAAGGAGCGGATCGATCAGGGACTTTTATTATGGTTTCCGGATCCAAACAGTTTCACCGGTGAAAATTGTGCCGAATGTCATGTCCATGGTGGGCTGGCCGTACAGGCGGCCATGCAAAAAGCCTTGGCGAAAATCCCCGGCACCCGTCCGGCGGAACCGGGGGAGTTTGCCCGACGCGCTTTTCATCATGGCCGTTTGGATCTGACTGCGGTCGAAGGATTGGGCGATTTGATCGAGGCCGAAACCGAAGGTCAGCGCCGCCAGGCCGTTCGCCAAATGGACGGGGAAATGGCCCGGATCTATGATGGTTGGCGTAATCAGTTGATCGAATCTTTGGCTTTGGTCGAGGCCTCCATCGATTTCGCGGACGAGGATTTGCCGGACGACGTGGCCGCTTGGGCGCGACCGGTGGCGACCGAGCTTTTGGCCGATATCACCGCGCATCTGACGGCGGCCCGGGTCGGCGAGCGCATTCGGGATGGCTTGACAATTGCCATCCTGGGTGCGCCAAACGTCGGAAAATCAAGCCTTTTAAATGCTTTAGCACGACGGGACGCGGCCATTGTCTCGGACCGGGCCGGCACCACCCGGGATGTGATCGAGGTTCATTTGGATCTGGCCGGATTGCCGGTCATTCTTTTGGATACGGCCGGTCTCCATGATACGGATGATGTGATTGAACAAGAAGGTATTCGTCGGGCCCGGTCCCGGGCAGCCTCAGCCGATCTCAAGCTTTTGGTGATCGACGCGGCCGATGGGCCGACAATTCCGGATGCTTTGGCGGATATGGTCGGGCCGGACAGTTTGGTGGTTATCAATAAAGTCGACAATCACGACCAAGCAAAGATTTTTGCCGAAACCGGGGATTGGTCGGATGCCCACCGGCCGATTGCGATCAGCGTCAAAACCGGGCAGGGGCTGGATCGGTTATTGGACGAATTGACGGTTCGAGCCGAGGCTTTACTGACCAGCGAAGAACCGCCGTTGATCACCCGGGCGCGTCATCGCCATGCTTTGGAAGATTGCGCGGCGCACCTTGATCGGTTCTTGACGAGCAAAGTCGAGCTTGAGCTTTTGGCCGAAGATCTCCGTTTGGCGGCTCGGGCTTTGGGGCGCATCACCGGCCGGATCGATGTGGAAGATTTGCTGGATGTAATTTTCAGCTCATTTTGCATCGGGAAATAGGGCGCTTATATCGACCGCGCACAGTATATATAGTGTGTGGTGGGTGCTCTGAACGCTCGATGTTCCACGTGAAACATTTTGATGAAAAATGTATCTAAAAAATTTTGACGGCGGGCCGTTCTTTCCATAAAGTCCGGCCTTCTTCCCCGCTATGTGAGTCTTAATTGCTCCCGGGTGAATTGATTAAGGTGAACAATGACCCAATCCTTTGATGTCATCGTAATTGGTGGCGGCCATGCTGGTGCCGAAGCGGCGGCGGCGGCGGCGCGCATGGGGGCCAAGACATTACTGGCCACGCATAAACTCGAGACAATCGGAGAAATGTCGTGCAACCCGGCCATCGGCGGATTGGGTAAGGGACATTTGGTCCGCGAAATCGATGCGCTGGATGGGGTCATGGGCCGTGTCGCCGATGCGGCGGGGATCCAATTCCGCATGCTCAATCGGCGTAAAGGTCCGGCGGTGCGCGGGCCACGGACCCAGGCCGACCGCAAACTCTATCGTCAAGCGATGCAAGATATCTTGTTCGATTATCCGAATCTGACGGTGCGGGCCATCGCCGTCGAGGATTTGACCATTGATCAGGGCCGGGTGACCGGGATTGTCGGTGCCGATGGCGAAGAAATTCGGGCGGGTGCGGTTGTTTTGACCACAGGCACTTTTTTGCGCGGGATGATCCATATCGGCGAAGTCCGTATTCCGGCCGGTCGGGTCGGGGAGGCCCCGGCGCTTGGCTTATCGGATACGTTAATGCGGTTCGGCTTTAGCTTAGGCCGCCTTAAAACCGGAACACCGGCACGGTTGGATGGCAAAACCATCGCCTGGGATCGTTTGGAAATTCAGCATGGCGATAACCCGCCAAGTCCGTTTTCGTTTTTGACCAAAGAAATCACGGTCCCGCAAATCGCTTGCCATATCACCCGCACGACAAAAGCCACCCATGATATCATCCGGGCCAATATTCATCGTGCACCGATGTATGCCGGGGCGATCGAGGGACGGGGGCCACGTTATTGCCCATCCATCGAGGACAAGGTTGTTCGGTTCGGCGACAAAGACGGTCACCAAATTTTCTTGGAGCCGGAAGGTCTCGACGACGACACGGTTTACCCCAATGGGATATCAACCTCGTTGCCTGAAGAAATTCAATATGAATTTCTTAAAACCATTCCCGGTCTCGAAGACACAAGGGTGATCCGCCCGGGTTATGCCATCGAGTATGATTTCATCGACCCACGTGAATTATTCCCTAGTTTAGAAACGCGCCGGATGCCGGGCTTGTTCCTGGCCGGTCAAATCAATGGCACCACCGGATACGAAGAAGCGGCGGCCCAGGGTTTGATGGCCGGATTAAATGCGGCCCGGAAAACGGTTGGGCAAAATCCGGTTATGCTTGATCGGGCCAGCGCTTATATCGGTGTGATGATTGACGATTTAGTGACCCAAGGAACGCGGGAACCCTATCGGATGTTCACATCCCGGGCCGAATATCGGTTGACGCTACGGGCGGATAATGCCGACCAACGACTGACTCCGGTTGGCTTAAATTGGGGCTGTGTCGGATCACATCGTCAATCTGCGTTTGAAGAAAAACTGGCCGGTCTTACGTTGGCACGGCAACGGCTCAATAACTGTCGGATTACACCCAACGAGGCGGCCAAAAAAGGGATGAAGATCAATCAAGACGGCATCAGCCGGTCGGCCTTTGATTTGCTGAGCTATCCGGATGTCACCCTGGCCCAATTGATTGAAATTTGGCCGGATCTTCAAGGCTTTGGGGCCGATGTGATCGAACAGGTGGAAATCGACGCCCATTATCGCGGTTACTTGGACCGTCAGGACGCGGATATCTTGGCATTCCGCAAAGACGAGGCACTGCAAATTCCAGCCGATTTCGATTATACGGCCATTGGCGGTTTATCGACGGAAATGCGGGAACGTCTGAGCACGGGGAAGCCGACGACATTGGGGGCGGCATCGCGTATCCCTGGTGTGACGCCGGCCGCCTTGACGGCGCTTTTGGCTCATATCAAACAATCCCAGCGCCAATCCCGCCGGATCACGGCCTGAGTCGAATAACAAGTCGAGTAACAGCTTGAAATGACAGAAACTATAACAAAATTTGGCCCTGCAGAGTTTCAAGCAGAGGCCGATGTTTCACGTGAAACATTGGCAAATTTAATCAAATATGCCTCTCTTTTGATCGAATGGCAGGACCGCTTGAACTTGGTCGGGCCCAGTACTTTGCCGGATCTATGGTGGCGGCATATGTGGGATTCGGCCCAAGTTCTGCGGCATATTGCTGAGCCCCAGGGTAAAACTTGGGCGGATTTCGGAACTGGGGCCGGTTTTCCGGGGATTGTCCTCGCGCTGATGGGCGTTGGTGAGGTCCATTTGGTCGAGAAAAGCCCGAAAAAATGCCTTTTCTTGCGCGCAGTGGCGGCCGGGACTGGGGCACCGATAATCATTCATGAAAAACGCGCGGAAGAATTGCGTCTGCCGCCCATAGATATTATCCTATCCCGAGCGTGCGCTCCGCTTCGACGGCTGTTGGATATGACCTATCCGTTCTTTGAAAAAACGACGGAAGCTTATTTCCATAAAGGCCAAAATCTTGAGGCAGAATTGAGCGAAACTACCAAATCTTGGAAAATGGAGACGGAAACATTTCCGAGTTTAACAGACGATCGTGGACGTATTTTACGGGTAAGGGGGCTCCGCCGTGTCTAATAAGCCAGATGTAGACAAATCGATTCAGGCTGTTGCTGATATGACTCGGGCCGATCACCATGGTCGTCGCATCATCGCCGTCGTCAATCAAAAGGGCGGCGTGGGCAAGACAACCACGACCATCAATTTGGCGACCGCCTTGGCCGCCGTTCATAAAAAAGTTTTGATTATCGATTTGGATCCGCAGGGCAATGCGTCCACCGGTTTAGGCGTTGATCCGAAAAACAGAATCCGGTCGTCTTACGAAGTGTTGATCGGTGCTGTGCCGCTCAATGACGCGATCCAGGAAACGGCTATTCCCAATCTCCATGTTGTGCCGTCCAACATCGATTTGTCTGGTGCGGAATTGGAATTGGTCAGCCTCAACCGCCGCAATTTCCGTCTGCGGGATGCGTTTTATGGCACCGACAGCGCCATTGCCGACTATGATTATGTATTGATCGACTGCCCACCGTCCCTGGGGCTATTGACCTTAAACGCGCTGACCGCAGCGAAATCGGTTTTGGTGCCGCTGCAATGTGAATTCTTCGCGCTCGAAGGTCTGAGCATGTTGTTGAAAACCATTGAAAGGGTTCGCGAAGGTCTGAACCCGGATCTTGAGATCTTCGGGATCGTTTTGACCATGTTCGACCGCCGCAACAATTTGTCCGACCAGGTTGCCGCTGACGTGCGCGGATATTTGGGCGATAAGGTCTATGATACCGTTATCCCCCGCAATGTGCGGATTTCCGAGGCGCCGTCCCATGGCAAACCGGCCCTGCTTTATGATTACAAATGCGCGGGCAGCCAGGCTTATATCAAACTGGCGTCCGAAGTGTTGCGTCGCGAACGGCGCGTTGCCGCCTGATCTGAGATCAAGAGTTATCCTCCCGAGAGTTATCGTTCCGAGAGTTATCGCCTATGACAGATAATAAAGATGCTTCGCGCAAAGCGGCCCGGCCCATGGGGTTGGGTCGTGGGCTTTCGGCTTTGTTGGGATCGGATGCCGAAGATTATGCGTCCCTAGATAAGGCTCGTGGCAGCGGCAAGGATGTGCCGATTGAAATGCTGCGCCCGAACCGCTATCAGCCGCGGCATCATTTCGATCCCGAAAAACTTGTCGAACTTATTGATTCTATTAAAGAAAAAGGCATAATTCAGCCGATCTTGGTGCGCCGGATCGACAATGAGCCCGATCATTACGAAATCATCGCCGGCGAGCGCCGTTGGCGTGCGGCCCAACAAGCCAAGCTTCACCGGGTCCCGGTCGTCATCCGCGATCTGAACGATGCTGAGGCGCTTGAAGTCGCGATCATCGAAAACGTCCAGCGCGCCGATCTGTCACCGATCGAAGAAGCGCTTGGCTATGAACGCCTGATGCGCGAATTCGGCCATACCCAAGAACAGATCAGCCAATTGGTCGGCAAAAGCCGGAGCCATGTGGCGAATTTGTTGCGTCTTTTGACCTTGCCGCCGCCGGTTCAAGAAATGTTGGCGGATGGTCGGCTCAGCATGGGGCATGCCCGGGCGTTGGTGAATGCCGACGATCCGGTGGCTTTGGCCAATCGCATCATCAAAGATCAACTGAACGTCCGCGCCGCGGAAGACTTGGCGCGCAGCACCAAAACAAGTCAAAAGCCGAAACTGCCGAAACCGAAATCGGCGACCAATGGCCGAAAAGATCCAGATATCTTGGCGCTTGAGCGCGACCTGTCACAAGCGGTCGGACTCAGTGTCACGATCGATCATGTCGGTGACGGCGGCGCGCTCCGGGTCGATTATAAAACACTCGATCAATTGGATGATCTGTGCCGTCGGTTGTGCCAGTAACCGCATAAAATATCATTTAATATCATATAGATAGATGACGTTCGCCTAATTAAGATTGCGAACGTCTCTCAATGTTTGGAATCCCTTAGGAGATCATTGACAAGGCTTGTGAAAGCCGCCATGTAAAGACTACCGATTTAGTCTTGTATGGACGGAAAGAGGCGAGGTTTGACATGATCCGGCTTACCAAACTGGCCGATTACGCTGTGGTTCTGATGGCCCATATGGCCCATGCTCCCGGTGCTGTGCACAGTGCCGCGGATATTGCCGCGCAGACTCAGATCCCGGTGCCGACCGTCAGCAAGATTCTCGGGCTAATGGCCCGGGCTGGATTGCTGCAATCTCATCGTGGCTTGAACGGTGGGTTTTCACTGGCCAAGGAGCCCCGGGCGGTCAGCATTGCCGATATTGTCAGTGTCGTCGACGGCCCGATCGCGTTGACCGACTGCATGAGCAATGACCACGCCGATTGCAACATTCTGAGCTCCTGTCAGATGAAAGGCTATTGGCGCAAAATCAATAGTGCTATTGCCGCCGCCCTCGACGGGGTCACTCTTGCCGACCTCACTCAGACAGTCCCGAACTTTTTGACAGATGCCGAAATCAAGGCCGCAATCGGCCTTGAGGAGACCCGCGTATGATGGCCGAAGCCCAAAAAACATTGGAAGATGTCACTGGCAGTAGTGGTGATTACAAATATGGTTTTGTCACCAATATCGAAAGTGAACTGGCCCCCAAAGGTCTGAACGAAGACATCATCCGTTTTATTTCGGCCAAGAAAGACGAGCCCGCGTGGATGCTCGAATCAAGGCTCAAGGCCTACCGTCATTGGCTTAAAATGGTCGAGCCGACCTGGGCCAAGGTGCATTATCCACAGATCGATTTCCAAGATCTTCATTACTATGCGGCGCCCAAGCAAAAGGTCAAATTGCAAAGCTTGGATGAAGTCGATCCCGAACTTTTGGCGACTTACGAGAAACTCGGTATTCCGTTGAAGGAGCGTGGAATTCTCGCCGGTGTTGCGGTTGATGCGGTGTTTGATAGCGTCTCGGTCGCGACCACCTTCAAGGGTAAATTGAAGGAAGCGGGCGTTATCTTTTCATCAATCTCGGAAGCAATTCGCGAACATCCGGACTTGGTGCAGAAATATCTCGGCACGGTCGTGCCGGTCGGTGATAATTATTATTCGGCTTTAAACGCAGCGGTTTTCAGCGACGGCACGTTTGTTTATATACCGCCGGGCGTGCGCTGCCCGATGGAATTGTCGACCTATTTCCGGATCAATGAAGCCAAGACCGGGCAGTTCGAACGGACGCTGATCATCGCCGATAAAGGATCCTACGTCAGTTATCTGGAAGGCTGCACGGCACCGATGCGCGACGAAAACCAACTGCATGCGGCGGTTGTGGAATTGATCGCGCTTGATGACGCCGAGATTAAATATTCGACGGTGCAAAACTGGTATCCCGGCGACAAAGACGGCAAGGGCGGTATCTATAATTTTGTGACCAAGCGTGGCGCGTGCCGTGGCCGCAATTCCAAAATTTCCTGGACCCAAGTGGAAACCGGCTCGGCGATTACGTGGAAATATCCAAGTTGCATTTTGCAGGGTGATAATTCCGTCGGTGAATTTTATTCGGTGGCGGTCACCAATAATTTTCAACAAGCCGATACCGGGACCAAGATGATCCATATCGGTAAGAACACGCGATCGACGATTATCTCCAAAGGGATCTCGGCCGGGCGTGGGCAGAACACCTATCGCGGTTTGGTCAAAGTGTTGGGCGGCGCCGAAGGTGCGCGCAATTTCACGCAATGCGACAGCTTGCTTATCGGATCGGATTGCGGCGCCCATACGGTGCCTTATGTGGAAGTGAAAAATCCGTCGGCGCAGATTGAACATGAAGCGACGACGTCGAAAATCAGTGACGATCAATTGTTCTACTGCATGCAGCGCGGTCTAAGCGCCGAAGATGCGGTGACCATGATCGTCAACGGTTTTTGCAAAGATGTGATGCAACATTTGCCGATGGAATTTGCGGTCGAAGCGCAAAAACTTTTGGGCGTGTCGCTCGAAGGCAGTGTCGGCTAAGGATAAAGATAATGTTAGAAATAAACGATTTGCGCGCATCGGTCGATGGCCGGGAAATTCTCAAGGGCATCACCTTGTCGATCAAGCCAGGTGAAGTGCACGCCATCATGGGCCCCAACGGCTCGGGCAAAAGCACGTTGTCTTATGTGCTGTCCGGTCGGGATGGTTACGAGATCACCGGTGGTTCGGTCACGTTTCTGGGGCAAGATTTATTGGCCATGGATCCGGCGGAACGGGCAGCGCTCGGGATCTTCCTCGGCTTCCAATATCCGGTCGAAATTCCCGGCGTCAGCAGCATGAACTTTTTGAAGACGGCGTTGAATTCCGTGCGTCGTGCCCGTGGTGAAAACGACTTGCCCGCGGCGGAGTTTTTGAAGCTTATTCGTGACAAAGCCAAGTCGCTGGAAATGGATCCCGAGATGCTCAAGCGCTCGGTCAATGTCGGCTTTTCAGGCGGCGAAAAGAAGCGCAATGAAATGGTGCAGATGGCGGTGTTGTCGCCGAAGCTCGCCATTTTGGATGAAACGGATTCGGGGCTCGATATCGATGCGTTGAAAGTGGTGTCGCGCGGCATCAACGCATTGCGGGCTGCGGATAAAGCGATCTTGATGATCACCCATTACCAACGCTTGTTGGATTATGTGGAACCGGACTTTGTGCATGTTCTGGCCAAGGGCCGCATTGTGAAATCGGGCGGCAAGGATCTGGCCTTGGATCTCGAGCGCGACGGCTATGCCGCTTTTGTCGATGCTGCAGCGTGATTGCAGCATAATCGGAGCAGGGCGGTTAAGGATAAATGATGACGGCGTTTAGTGAACAGTTTCGAAACGATTTGGTCGGATTGACGGATAACACCGCGTCCCGTGCTGAAGCGTTTGACCGTTTCGAAGGTTTGGGTTTACCCAGCGTGCGGGATGAAGCTTGGCGATATACCAATCTTGGTGGACTGGCTAAGAAAACGCCGCGCCTGGCCGCGACCGATCAAAGCGAAAAAGCCGGTATTTTATTGGATAAAGCCGCCTTGCCGGATTTGGGCGGGGCGCGGTTTGTGGTGGTCAATGGTCGGCTCGATCAAGCTTTGTCGTCGACCACGACTGACGTCGACGGCGTTGTCATCAATCAAACGGCGGCACCCTATCCAACAGATACTGCCCGTGCTTTAACGGCTTTGAACAAAGCGTTGTCGCAAGATCCGCTGGTCATTGATATTGCGCCAAATGTTGCGGTGACGACGCCGATCACGATTGTCCATGTCGCCGCTCAGAATGATGATGAAGCGGCTCATCCTCATGTTCAGCTGCGGTTGGGCAAAGGGGCCACGGCCACTGTGGTGTTTGCGTTCATCGGTGGTGATCAAGCCTATTGGGTCAATGCCGTACTAAGCGCTGATATCGGTGACAATGCCAATCTGCAAACCGTAATCTTGTATGATGATGGTCGCCAGGCGTTGAATACCAATCTGTTGCGGGTCAGCCAAGCGTCGCACAGCCGCTTCCGTAACACTGCCCTATTGATCGGTGGCAAAACACAGCGTCACGAAGTGATCGTCACCGTAACGGGGCAGGGTGCTGAAACCGATTTGGAAGGCGCCGCCTTGGCCCGGGCCGGACAATCCCAAGATATTTATACCGAACTCAATCACACCGTTCCTCATGGCACCAGCCGCCAGGTGTTTCGCAATGTTGCCGACAAAGGTGGTGCCGTTGCGTTTCAAGGTCGCGTGGTGGTGGCCGAAGGCGCGCAAAAAACCGATGCCTCGCAATCAAGCCGCAGTTTGTTGTTGGACCGCTCGGCCGAAGCCAACACCAAACCGGAATTGGAAATTTATGCCGACGATGTGAAATGCGCCCATGGTGCGACCGTTGGCGAATTGGATGCGGAAGCGTTGTTTTACCTCGAATCCCGCGGCATCGATCAAGTCACAGCAAAAGCGATGTTGGTTGAAGCCTTCGTTGCGGCCACTTTGGAAAATGGCCCGGTCGCGACGTTTGAGGATTTGTTGCAAGCCCGGGTCGCGTCTTGGATGCAACAGCGCGGAGGTGATCTATGACCGTATCCGCGCTCAATCTCAAAAATACCTATGACGTTGATCGCTATCGGGCCGACTTCCCGATTTTCAATCAGGAAATCTACGGGAAGCCACTGAGCTTCCTCGATAGCGGCGCCAGTTCGCAAAAACCGCAAGTGGTGATCGATGCGCTGCGTGAGGTTTACGAACGCGATTACGCCAATATTCATCGCGGTGTCTATTACCTCAGCCAAAAAACAACGCAGACCTTTGAAGACGCGCGGGAAAAAGTGCGGGCGTTGTTGGGCGCTGCCTTGCCGCAAGAAATCATCTTCACCCGCAACGGCACCGAAGGCATCAATCTGGTGGCGCAAAGTTATGCGCGAACCTTTTTGAAAGCTGGTGATGAAATCATTCTGTCGCGGATGGAGCATCATTCCAACATCGTGCCGTGGCAAATCTTGCGCGATCAAATCGGCATCGTGATCAAGGTCGCGCCGATCGATCGCGACGGCAATTTCCTGCTTGATGAGTTTGCGAAACTGCTGACCGCAAAAACAAAATTCGTGGCGATGACCCAAGTGTCGAATTCGCTCGGCACGATCACGCCGATCGCCGAGATCATTCGCTTAACCCATGATGCCGGGGCGCGGATTTTGGTCGACGGCTGTCAAGCGGTCCAACATATGCCGGTCGATGTCCAGGCGTTGGATGCCGATTTCTATGTCTTCACCGGCCACAAGCTTTATGGTCCGTCGGGGATCGGCGTACTCTATGGCAAAAAAGAACTGCTCGATGCCATGCCGCCGTATCAAGGCGGTGGCGACATGATCCGCTCGGTCACGTTCGAGCATACCGAATGGAACGATCTGCCGCATAAATTCGAAGCCGGGACGCCGCATATCGCTGGGGTGATCGGTTTGGGGGCGGCCATCGATTATGTCAATGCCATCGGGCTCGATGCCATCGCCGCGCATGAACATGACATTTTCCGCTATGCCTATGACCGTGTGCAGGACGTTCCGGGGCTTCAGATTATCGGCCGCGCTGCCGATCATGCGTCGTTGATTTCCTTTGTGATGGATTGCGCCCATCCCCATGACATCGGCACGATCTTGGATCGTGAAGGCATTGCCATTCGCGCCGGTCATCATTGCGCGCAGCCGGTTATGGATTTCTTTGATGTGCCGGCGACGGCGCGGGCGTCGTTTGGTCTTTATACAACAACCACGGAAATCGACCGTCTGATCGACGGTTTGATGAAAGTGCGCAAGATTTTTGCCTGATTGAGTGTGCCATGAGTGAAACTGTGCCAGAGAAACCAGAGCCAGAAAGACCAGAGTTCTTACAGTCTTTTCTAGACGGTAAGACCGAGGACACGGCGGCTACAACACCACCGCAAGAGACGGCCGATGATGCGTCGCCGCAAAAACATACGGTGATCGTCAATGTGGATGATCGGGATCCTGATCTCGAATTTCGTATCATCGAAATGTTGCGCACAATTTTTGATCCGGAAATTCCGGTCAATATTTATGAATTGGGCCTGATCTATGGCCTCACCGCAGATAAAAGCGGCAACGTCAAAGTGGTGATGACCTTGACCACGCCCCATTGCCCGGTCGCCGAAAGCATGCCGGGCGATGTCGAAACCAAGGTCCGCGCCGTGGATGGCGTCCGTGATGTCGAGGTCGAGATTACTTGGGATCCGCCATGGGATCAGACCATGATGTCCGAAGTGGCCCGTCTTGAACTTGGTTTTATGTGATCTTGAACTTGGCTTTATGTGCCCCATATCCAGAATGATGCAGTAAGGATTAGACAATGGTTCAACGCAACGTCATCACCCTCACCGACACCGCCGCTGCGCGGATCAAGGAAATCTTGGCCGCGCGGGAAACACCGGCTTTGGGCGTGCGCCTTGGTACCAAAAGCAAGGGCTGTTCGGGCTTGGCTTATTCGGTCGACTATGTTGATGAACCACAACCGTTCGACGAGATCGTCGAAGACAAGGGCGTTAAAGTTTTCGTTGATAGCCAGTCACTTTTGTATCTGATCGGCTCGGTCATGGATTATCAAGACGATACCTTTGCCAGCGGTTTCACCTTCACCAACCCCAATGAAAAAGGCCGCTGCGGCTGCGGTGAATCATTTATGGTTTAGATAGCTTACGCTATCACCGGCCTCCCTGCGGCCTGCTGCAAACGGGGCCGACGTTGGATTGCCGGGTCTAGCCCGGCAATGACGTCACTAAGCAGAATGCCCCATATAGCAGCTTATAGTAGATCGTCACCACCGGGCGTGACCCGGTGGTCCATGATGGCGCGGGACCTATAACTCCTGCAGTTTTTCGCGCAGTTTGGCGATCAGACTGGCACTCGCCGGGACGTATTTTTCTTCGGTGTCGAGGATCGCGGCGAACGCCCGTTTTTTGGCCTGGAGTCCGCGTACGGCGCGGCTGACACCTTCGGATTTTGCTTCATCCATCAAGATGTCGATCAACCGCTCAGCGGCGTTGAGGCGACCCAGCAGATAATCGTTTTCGCGATCCTTGCGACTGAAGAAAGCACCGAAATGGCGCATGGCGACGCCTTTGAGCAGGGTTTTGGCGTCGCCCTGAATCAAAGTTTTGGCGTCATTGGGGCTGACGCGATCGACCTTGATTTCATTAAACTCGCCGACATCTTGATTGGCGGAAATCGAGAACGTGATGACATCCCAAAAGCCAAAACCGAGATAAGCCAACAGCATGTCCTTGACCATGTCTTCCGGCCAATCACTTTGATAGAGATCGGCGAAGATGACATCGGATTGGATTTTCAGGTCTTCAAGGCCCATCTCTTTTGAAAGGCCGTTTAAGGCGAGATCGATATCGCCGCGATGGTTGGCATAAAAGGCCGCTGGATCGAGAAAGGCCGATTGTGCTTCGTCTTCCAATGACCCAAACGCTTTATGAAACGCCGTCCGTAATTCCGATGAAACGAAGGCACCGCTTTCAGCGCGTCGCATCGACGCCAGGCTGTCATAGAACCGGCTTTTAAAGCTGTCGATTTGCTGCACGTCCAAAGCGGAACTGCCGTTGATATCGGCGCGATTGTATAAAAGGTTGATCTCGCTCACCACATAGCGGATGCGGCGGCGTTGGTAATCAAGATCGAACGCGGTCAGAAACTTGATCCAGTTCGGCAAGGACGCGGGATCCCGAAACGCATAATCCGGGATCGACATGCGTTCGCCGTCGATCGGATCCCGAAACACCCACACTTCGAGAACATCGTGCAGTTTTAAATGTTCAGCAGAATCCCAGGCAAATCCGCAGATGTCGGCGACAATACCGGCCAGATAGCGGATCGCCGATTGCAGTTTAAGGCGCGTGTAGCCTTCATAGGAATATCCGGCGTCTTTGGCGGCGCGGGCATTGGCGGCCACACGCCAGGCGCGAACGGTGTCGGCGGTGACGCCTTTGTCATCTTCGGCGATGATCTCTCCCACCAATTTGCTGACGCGCGGTTTGATGGCGTCGATCACCGATTTCAGCAGGCGTACCCGCTTGTTCATATCCTGAATGTTGTTGAGATCGTCATGCACCGGCTCGTTGCGCGGGATATCCGACAACGCTGCTTTCAAGGTGCGCCACAAACTCGGCACCAAGCCCGATGGTTGCGGCATCAGTTCATCGGGATGGGGATCGATATAAACGATGCGGCGATCGACTTGACGGTATGCGGGACGACCTTGAATGGAGCGAATGGCGTGAGCAAACGGTTTGTTGTTCAAGACACTGCCGTCGATGAACGCGGTGCGGGCAGGGTCGATCCCGGCACGCAGATAATCAGCAAAATTGCGGACAAAAAACCGGTCCTTGGTATTCCAGGTCAAGCCGCGTTCGTCCAGCATGCTTTCAATTTCCGCTAACTGCGCGGGCGGATAAGCGCCGGGGAAACTGGCGGTCGAACGGGCCGCAAAGGCGAGGCCTGGCACATCGTCGTTATCGAAATCGCTTTCCCAATCGCCGTTACGCCAGTGAATAAAGGAAAACTCGAAGGTGTGACGATGTTCGCGCTCGGAAATCATCGGTGGATCATGGAGCGGCAGATTGCGCAAGAAGCCGTAAAAATCCGTAACGGTGACAAAGGTTTCAAGACGATGACCGGTCGGCATCAAGGAATAGTCGGGGCCACGCCCGGTCCCCATATTCATCAACGCATCATAGATAAGGCGCACCAAATGCACGCCGTCGAATAACGGTTTCATGCGTCTTAGACGGATTAGAGCCGGTAGTTTTTCGCCAACCCGGGGCCCAAGACCGCGCCGACCGACGATTTTTTTGGTGACGTAGCGGACCAGCGGATCGACAAAAATTTTGCCCCACAGACTGCTTGGTTCCGGTGGTGGTGCCAGCCGTGTGACATCAGCTTCGCGCAGCCACAAATCACGTAACGGATCATAGGCAAGATCATGAGCCAAGGCGCGGGACAGAAAAATACCGTTGATACCGCCAGCCGAGGCTCCGGCGATGGAATCGATGATGACGCGCAGGTCGATTTTCTCGCCCATGGCTTGCAACAAATCGAAATAGATTTCCTCGGTATCGATTTCATCCTGCTCATTGACGTCCTGCTCGCGATACTTCGCGATACGGCGTGCCGCATGATCGGGGTTTTTGTGATAAGCCGCCGAAGCGCGCGCCAGCTTGAGGAATTCCTTGGTCACCCCATGCATATAGATGGCTAATGAGACTCCGCCGAAACACACCAGGGCGAGCCTTAGCTCTTTTTCACGCATTGGGGGTTGATCCTTCCGGCACTGTCTAAATCTGGGTCTTAATCTGGCGATGTCTTGTCTGACGGTCGCGCTAAATGCTCAGTTCCAGTCAAAAGGTGATCCTTTTTCGCCAATATCTGTTGATGCTAAAATCGACGATAGACACCGCTTTTTTTGCATCTTAGGCTGAGCGGAGTAAAAAACTCAATAATAGGACGTGGTTGTCTGCGACGCTGTGGTGGTTGCAGGGGTGTTTAGGGGCGATGAGACTAGATTATGACAAGTGTAAGTGAAGCGGCTGTTACAGTGTTAGACGACGAAACAATTACAGTGACGGGTGTCGCGGGCCACCGCCCGGATCAAAGCGATGATGGCAAGCGCAGTCTGCGCAATACATTCGGTCAGTTTGCGACCGGTGTGACGATCATTACGACCCGCACCGAGGATGGCGAGGATGTCGGCATCACCGCCAATTCCTTCACCTCGGTCTCGCTCGACCCTGCGCTTATTCTATGGAGTATTGCGCTGACCTCGCAAAACTTGGATTCGTTCTGGCCCGGCAGCCGCTTTGCCGTCAACGTGCTGTCCGATGCCCAAGAACCTTTGGCGCGCCATTTCGCCCGGTCTGGTAAAGATCAATTTTTGTCGCTGGAAACACCCACAGGGATGGTTCGGGGCCTGGGGCAAACCCCGCTTTTGGATGGATCGCTGGCTTGTTTCGAATGCGTAACGGATCAGCTGGTGCCGGCCGGGGATCACAATTTGATCATCGGGCGGATCGAGCGCTATTTCAATGGCGGCGGTCTGCCGCTTGCGTTCCATTGCGGGAAGTTCACCGAACTACAACCGCTCCGCTAAGAGCTTTGAATTATTGGTATTATACCTGATTTTCGAGGCCGCGGGGGGTGACATAGCGCAGCAAAGACCCGCGGTCTGTCCCGATCTTGGCCCATTCCGTGGACTTGAACGCCAATTCGGCCAGAGCGCCAGTGGGAAATTTGTCGACGAACGCGCGGTCGGCCAATTCTGTGGTCAGTTGTTGTAGCCCGGGATTATGCCCGATCACCATCAGGCTTACGTAAGCGACCGGGGTGGCCCGTACCAGGGCAAGAATACCGTCGGGTTCGGCCAAATAAAGATCATCTTCAAACCGGATCTTGGTCGACCGCGGCACGGCCTTTTGTAAATAGCTCAAGGTTTCCCGGGTCCGGGCGGCGGTCGAACACAACACCAGGTCGGGATGGATCTTTTCATCGCGGATGTAGCGGGCCAAGCGTTGAGCGGCTTTGCGCCCGCGCTCATTCAAGACACGGTCATGATCGTCCTGAGCCGGATCGCTCCAGTCCGATTTGGCGTGTCGCAACAGGTAAAGTCTCAAGTCCGCCACAGTCTGCCTTTAGAAATCCGAAATGATGCCGTTGCGTTCCCAATCACCATAGCGGGTTGGTTCCGGACCCTTGCGACCGCCGAGTTCTTTCGCTTTGTCGGTTTGGGCTGTCGGTTTTGGGTCTGCTGAGGGGCTCGAGTCAGGGGAAGGCTTGGTTTCGGTGGTGTCGGTCATTTGGCTTTCCATACGGTTCGCATCTTGTGTTGACGGCGGTGATCGCTACATAGAAAGAGCTTATCTTTAGATAGGACGCGCCACCCGTTTTGACCAGGGTTGGTTTTGACCAGAGTTATCCACCAAAGTGATCCAAAGATATCGTGACTTTGATTAAGCCGCAGTTTTAAGACAGGAAAAGGACAATCATCTATGGGTGCTATGCGGACCGGATTATTACTTGCAGGTCTGACGGCTGTTTTTCTCGGCGTCGGTTACCTCGTCGGTGGAACGGGCGGCATGGCCATTGCCTTTATCGTGGCTCTGGGCATGAATGCGTTTGCCTATTGGAATTCCGATAAAGTCGTCTTGCGCATGTATAAAGCGCAGCCGGTCGATGAACGGAACGCCCCTGAATTTTATGGAATTGTTCGTGACTTGGCGGCGCGGGCACAACTGCCGATGCCGAAAGTCTA
>JBBCIP010000103.1:0-4267 GCA_037189785.1 Alphaproteobacteria bacterium | reverse complement strand
AATCTCGGCAATGCTGCTATTTAAGTCCGCGGCAATTTCCGGAAAAGCCGACAAATACATATCGATCGAAAAGGGACTGACCGACGCCAGAAATCCCAAAATCAAAATAATAGTCAGCCGGTGGCGTTGTTCTGCACTCATAAACTTTACTCACATGAAGCGCGGACAGTATTCGACCACAGTGCAAAGTCAACCGGCCGTTTGACAGCGCCCCACGCCGCCGTAACAAACATAGAGACAGGAACGCCGCCATATGGAGCGAAGCTTTCCACAAAACTCCTGTAAATTCAATGAATTATAAGAAGTCGCGCAACCCTTTAAGCCGGTAATTAACAATTGAAAAACATATCCGCTGTCGACTGCAGCCTATTTTTTCGTCTTTATTTCCAAGCGATTAACCATAGATATTTGGTAACGACATAGCACTGTGTCTCTTTATGAAACAAGCCATGGAGAAACTGTCGAAATCAAATACATTTTTACACAACCGAACCCCACAAAAACACTTAATACATTGATTTAATTATATAAAATAGCTATGGCACAGCATTTGCTCTATCCCCTCATATAGCAATTCCGCAATTAACTTGAGTGGAGCCAAATCAATGTTCGTTCGTCCTTTAAAAGTATTAGCGAGTGCAAGCATAGTGGCCTTAGTTTCAATGACATCAGCTCATGCTGCCGCAACATTGTCGGCTTTTGTGGGCGGCGTTCCTACAGGGACGGGCACAGAAACCTTTGATGGCTTAGCCTTAGGTAATGCTGGGCAAGTCACGGCTGGCGGTATCGGTGTTACCTTTACTGGTACCGGTGGTGGTGTTGTGAATGGCGCGGTGTCCGGTCAGTACGCAGCTCCTGTTTTATCCGGTGGCAATGGCGCTTTGTTTGGCGGTCAAGCCGATGGTGTCAATACAACCAACTATCTCAGCACCGGCATCGGATCTATTGAGTTGGATCTTGGCGGTTATATGCAATACTTCGGGCTGTTGTGGGGTTCGGTCGACAGTCATAACACCCTCCAATTCTTTGATGGCGCCACCTTGGTTGCAACCTTCAACGGTAATGACATCACACCGCTTGCCAATGGCGACCAGGGCGCCAACGGGACCTACTATGTAAATATTAACTCGGATACCGCCTTCAACCGCGTTGTCGCCAGCAGCACCGGGTATTCATTCGAATTCGACAACCTCGCATTCAATGTCGACACCGTGCCGAATCCGAGCGAAGTTCCGGCCCCAGCGTCCTTAGCTCTTTTGGGTTTAGGTTTGCTGGGTCTTGCGAGCCGCCGCAAAGCCTAATCACTCCCTTCTTTGCCAAGTTATACTGCCCCCATGGAATACCGCCATGGGGGCTTCTTTTTGTCTCATGCATACTCCAAGATAGGTCAACGCTTGAAACGTTGGTAGATTTCCGTATTTTATGACTATGATATTTAACAAGACAGAACGTGCCGCTCTTCTCGAGACGCATATGGTGGGCCCGAAAATTGTGGAACGGCTTGAACAAATCGGCTTAGGGAGTTTCAAAAAACTCAAAACAGCCAATGTTCAGGATGTCTGTAGCTTGATTTCCCATGAATTGGGAACGACCTGTTGGCGCAACAGCCCCCAGGCCAAAAGAGCCATCGAAAATGCCATAGCCACGGCAAAACGGCATAGCTGAAGCATTAAACATGACGCCTAAATATTCCTATTATTTCATGTCACAGTTTCAAAACTTTACAAAAGCCTTTAAGAGCTTCACATTCAGTCGAAATCAATACATCTGCATGCGTGAGGTTGTCCTTTGAAGCTTGGTTCGTCTCGCCTGCGCGATAAACAGAGACGGCGGCGGCGCGTCCTGGGCGCATTGTTAAAAATCGTGATTTTCGGTGGCATTGTGTTGGCAATTGCGGCTTATGCCTGGAAAACCGGGTCAGAAGTCATGCGCCATGAAGCTGCAACGCTCAAGGAACAAAACCTTGCCATTGATGCTGAATTGGCGAAAAGCCGCGAAGCGTTGACAGCGGCCCATACCGAAGAAGCCGTTTTGCGCAGCAAATTGCCGACTGCGAGTGAACAAACCATACTTGAAGCCGCCCGCATCAAGTTAACCGCCGGGGTCAGTGCCAACCGTATTACCGAAGTGGTGTCGGCCGTGACCGCTGAGCGGAAATGTGACAACGCACCAACATCGAAACGCTTCCGCGTGCGGACCCCGATTGCCAGCAACGAAGCCAATTCAGCGACTTTTGCCGACAATACCATGACCGTCAGTGCAGAAGGCGTGTCGGCCAAAAACGAAAGCGGCAGCCCCGAAGCCTGGTTTGACGTCAAGAAGCCGATTTCGGTGACGTTTATGCATCTGAGCGGTGCCGCCAGCAGAACAGATGGTGTCTTACCGATTTCGCACGCTGTGGCCGTCGGAAAATCGGAATATCGCTTCCAAATCCAAGAAGGACCACGCAGCTTAATCACAGTCACCATGGACCGCTGCGACTATCCATAGAGTGGTGGGCCGCTTATCCGGCCCGTTATGACTTGGATTTGGCTTGCAGGATGCTCATGAAAGCCGCGAGTTTTTGCTGGACGTCCGGGTCGTCCAAGGCTTCAAGCGACGTGATATGCAGATCCAGCTGCGGGTGCGGGAATTGGATTCCCTGAGCCTTAAACTTATCCCAAACCTTCAATAGAACATCGCTGGCGACGTTGTTGACCCCATTGTGCGGGTCGGCAATCCAGATCCTAAGCTCCAGTTCGATCACATCGGTGGTAAAGGCCCGCACCAGGCATTTTGGGTCCGGGTCAGCCAGCACACGCGGTGTTTCAATAGCCGCTTCCAGCACCAGATCCATGGCCCGCTTCAGATCGGCTTTATAGGACACGTTGATGCCGATATGACGCCGCACTTTGGTACTGGAATAGGTCCAGTTGATCACCGTATGGGTGACCATATCTTCGTTCGGGATCAAATGTTCGCGGCCATCCCGGGCAATGACCGAGGTATAGCGCGCCGCCAGCTTATTGATCCAGCCATAGGTGCCGTCCACTTCGATGACATCGCCCGGTTTGATCGAGCGGTCCAACAGCAAAATAAACCCACTGAGGAGGTTGGATACCACCTTCTGGAGGCCGAAGCCGAGGCCGACGCCGATCGCGCCGCCGATCACCGCCAAAGCCGTCAAATCAATGCCGAGGCTGCTGACCGCCACCAATATGGCGATGATGATGATCGACCAACGCGCGAATTTTCCCAGCAACACCTGGGCCGACGGCGTCAGGGTCGGGAACCGGTTGATACTTTGCTCGACGACGCGGGACACCAAAATCGCCAACCACAGCATGACCCCAAAGGTCAAAAGCGCGGTGAAAATCATCAAGGCGGAAATGCGGGTTTTGCCGATGGTCAAGGCCACCGCATCCAAAAGATCAACCGTCGGGTCCAAAAGGCCGGAAATCTTTAAGGCGGCGATGATCCAGGCCAAAATGGCGAATAACCGCGCCAGTTCCCGGTTGCGAATGAACAGCGATGCCGCCCGGATCAGCAACCACACCGTCAACAATCGCGCCGCGGGTTCAAGAATATCACGGGCCTTGCCAAACTGACCAAACACGGCAATCGCCGCCGCCGCCAAGATCAACCACAGCAACGGCAACACCAAAGGCTTGGCATAAACCAACAGTTTTTCAAGGTTGGGAATAATCGGAACAAGACGCCAGGCGACCGGGCGCAAGGCCCGATCCAAAACAAAGGCAATGCTCCCCGCCAAGGCCAAAGCCACCAATTGCATGATCGTGCCCGGATCCATGAGCCAGCGCTCGATCCAGATCAACACTTCATACGTACGGTTCAGGAGTTCGCCAAACATGTCAGAGCCTACTCGATATTGCTAGCGATATCGGCCTTGATATCCATATCGATCAAGAGTTTAACGACGTATGGTGAAAAAGTCCCGCAGTAATACGGCGGCTTCACGTTCGCTTAAGCCACCATAGATCTCGGGACGGTGATGGCAGCTGGTTTGGGCAAAAATACGGGCCCCGTTATCCACGCCACCGCCTTTTGGATCATAAGCACCGTAATAAAGCCGCCGGATACGGGCAAAGCTGATGGCCTGGGCACACATCGGGCATGGCTCAAGGGTGACATAGAGATCGCAATTAAGCAGTCTTTCACTGCCCAAAACAGCCGTGGCAGCCCGAATAGCCAATAGTTCGGCGTGGGCCGTCGGATCGTGGAGCTCCAAAACACGGTTCCCAGCCGCGGCGATGACCTGCCCCGCATC
>JBBCIP010000102.1:0-2090 GCA_037189785.1 Alphaproteobacteria bacterium | reverse complement strand
AGGCAAGTATAGAATATAAATGGACCGATGATTTGATGAGCTATGCTTCGATTTCCCGCGGCTTCAAATCCGGTGGATTCAATGGCCGGCCTGTGGCGCAAGATGCGTTGCGTCCGTTTGATCCAGAATTTGTCACGACTTATGAGGCAGGATTTAAATCCGAATGGTTTGAGCGCCGGTTGCGATTAAATGCCACATATTACTATACCGACTATAAAGATATCCAACTTACTATTGCCACTGTATCTCAAGGCGGCAGTTTTATCTTTGTTACTGAAAATGCCGCCAAAGGACGTATCCAGGGTTTTGAACTCGAAATGCAGGCGCGGCCTGTGCCCGGGCTGGATATCACTGGCGCTGTAGGATATACCGATGCCAAATACACGCGGTTGGATCCGGGAACGGTCATAACGCTCGACACGCATTTTCCCAAGGCACCAAAGTGGAATCTCAGCACGGCCGTCCAGTACTCCTGGCCTATTGCTGGAATTGTGACGGCTAGCGTGCGAGGTGAATATGCATATCGTAGTTTCCATTTCCACGATGCCGTTAACTCGCCAGGAGGGTCACAAGATGGTTTCAGCTTGATCAATGCCCGAACGTCTATCGCGAGCATGGATGAGCGCTGGCGGTTATCGATATTCGGCAAAAATCTAACGGACAAAATATATATGACCAATGCCTATGGTGAAGCCCAAAGCTTTGGTCAAACAGAAACCTACTATGCGGGGCCTCGGGAATGGGGCGTCAGCTTGGATGTGCAGTTCTAAAGGGCGCTCAGCTATGAATGTACAAGAGTATATGAACTGCGATGCCACTAAGCTTGCGGAATTGGTCGTGGGCGGGGAGGTTACAGCGCATGAATTGACTATTGCAGCTGCAACTGCCGCAACACGGATTAATCCAAGCATCAATGCTGTAGTCGAGCTGTTCGACGATGTGCTTGCTAATCCTACGACATCTAATCGCGATGGCGTCTTTTCCGGTGTGCCGTTTTTGGTCAAGGATTTTGTGATCATGGCCGCTGGCCGCCATCAAAATATGGGTAGCCGTATGATGTGCGGTTTTACAGCGCCTATGGATAGCCATCTTATGACCCGCTTCAAGAATGCGGGACTTATCACTATTGGGCGCACCGCAACACCCGAATTCGCCTTTAATGTTACTACGGAACCGCTCCATGGGGGTGCTGTGCGCAACCCATGGAATACGGAGTTTATGGCAGGCGGGTCCAGTGGTGGGTCGGCAGCGGCCGTCGCAGCGGGTGTGGTTCCCATAGCCCATGCGACAGATGGTGGAGGGTCGATCCGTTTACCGGCCGCGTGCTGTGGTCTTTTCGGACTGAAGCCGAGCCGTGGACGCGTATCGCCAGCGCCGTTTTCATCGGATCCTCTGAGCGGATTGGGCGCCGAATTCGCGGTCTCTCGGACTGTTCGCGACAGCGCACTGTTGCTGGATGCCGTTCATGGTGCAGCACCCGGTGACAGGCTGGTGATCGCGCCACCCTCTCAATCTTACAAAGCTGCTATTGCTCGTCCGCCGCGGCGTCTACGGGTGGGGGTGGTGAATGATACATGGTGGGGCCGCCCGCTTGATGCTGTTTGTCGCTCTGCTGTTGCAGACTCTGCTACAGTGCTGTCAGATCTTGGTCACCAAGTGGACGATGTGACTTTAGCTATCATACGGGCGATGGATTTCGATAAGCTTTTGAATGCGATGCTCACAATTTGGGCAACCGAGCTTGCCCACAATATTGCTACAGCGGCATTTATGATGGGTCGCAAACCTGGGATTGATACACTCGAAGCAACAACTTTGGCGTGCTATGAGTATGGTCTGAATTTAACGGCGGCGGATTATCTTGCCGCACTTGGGGTATTGAATGAAATCTGTCGCAGTATCGGACCATTCTTTGCTCAGTATGATATGATTGTTACCCCCACTACATCGCGCCCGCCGCAACTTCTTGGTACCTATGACGCCAACGATAGTCGTTTGGACGCCATGGGATGGGCAAGTCACATATTTGATTTTGCCTCATTCACGGCGCCCTGGAATGTAACTGGGCAACCAGCTATGTCGGTGCCCCT
>JBBCIP010000101.1:0-2531 GCA_037189785.1 Alphaproteobacteria bacterium | reverse complement strand
GCGGGCATCATGTCGCCTGCTGCCACCATATAATGTTGCGCGGGCAATGTGTTCATCGGCGATGGAATGGTATCCATAGCGTTACCACATGATACGCTTAGGCCGGATTGGATGAGCGTCGCCGCATGTAATCGGCGTTCGGGCGTGATGTGGTTTAGCGTGCCTCTTTCATCATCGCTTCCCCAACGGCCCCAATTATTGATTTTTTTATAAATCTCCTGAACGTCTTTATCATTAAGAATAGAAGGTGTCATTCTAGGCTCCATACGCTCAATATATTCTGTATTATACACGACCATTCTTGAATGTGAATTTCCATAATGATAGTATGGCGACAATAATGATTGTCTGTTCTGCAGGCTAAAAACAAATCACGGGCATCGCCACAAAAGGTGTCGCTCTCATATTTTTCAAGCAAGCATAATTTGCCTTTAAACGGCGGTGATAGAGAAAGCTCAATCCATGAAACTCGGCGTGACCATACCCAACATAGAACTTGGGCCGGAGCCTCAACCCATCAAAGATCTTGTTCAGGCCGCCGAAGCCTTGGGCTACGACTATTTGATGTCTTATGACCATGTGATCGGTGCGGATCTGAGTGTTCGCCCTGATTGGAAGCCGTTCAATGGTAATCCTCCGGTCTATACGATTGATGATTCGTTCCATGAGCCTTTGATTCTTTATGGGTATATAGCGGCTGTCACCAATAAGATTGGCTTGGCGACAGGGGTGGTGATCGCCCCACAACGCCAAACCGTCTTACTCGCAAAACAAGTGGCCGAGATTGATATTTTGTCGGGTGGCCGCATGCGTTTGGGCATCGGCATCGGTTGGAATGATCTTGAATATGCGGCGTTGAACCAGGATTTCAAAACACGTGGCGCCCGATCTGAAGAACAAATCATTTTGATGCGGAAACTATGGACGGAGAAAGTTGTCACGTTCCATGGCAAATGGCATACCATCGACGCCTTGGGTATTAATCCACGCCCTGTACAAAATACAGTGCCCATTTGGATGGGCGGCGAAGCGGACCCGGTTTTGCAACGCATCGCCCGCGTTGGTGATGGCTGGTATGCGCCGTCCTATTTGAACGAAGCACAACTGGCCGAAAAAATCACAAAATTACGCCAATATGCCGAAGATGCCGGTCGTGATCCGTCGTCGATCGGGATCGAGGGCATTATTCGTATGTATGGTCGCTCGCCAGAGCAATCAGCCGAATCGTTGGAAATGTGGCAGCGATTGGGGGCGACCCATGTCACGTTTAATACGGAATCTGACGCCTATCGCAATCGGCTGCCATCGGCTCAGATGGAAAGCCAGGGGGTGCAACAGGAATATGTGGCGATGAGTGATGCAGAGTCGATGCAAGCCCGCGTTGAAGCGTTGCGACTTTTTAAAATAGCTTCGCAGAATTATCTATAGAATGAAGAAGGAGCTATGAATGTGATGGATAGACCACGTATTGCTGTCATCGGTGGCACGGGTAATTTGGGGTTTGGAATAGCCAAACGCTTGTCTGCGGCAGGTCACACCATATTGATTGGTTCGCGCGACGGGGCAAAGGCGAGTATCGTCGCTTCTGAAATTGAGGGTAATGTAACTGGCTGCAGCAATGAAGCCGCCGCTGAGCAAGCCGATATCATTTTTGTGGCTGTACCTTATGCGTCACATAAATCCACACTTGAATCCATAGCGCCCTATGTCACAGGAAAGATTGTGGTTGATACGACGGTGCCTTTGGCTCCCCCGAAAGTCGCCCGCGTACATTTGGTGCCGGAAGGCAGCGCTGCCAACAGGTCCCGTGTTATATTGGGCGATACTGTGAAAATCGTCTCTGCTTTGCAGAATGTAGCAGCCTCTCATCTGCGGGATCTTGGTCATGATATAGACTGTGATGTGTTGGTAAGCGGAGATGATAAGCAGGCCCGCCAGATGGTGATTAACCTACTGCAAGATATGAAGATTAAGGCCTGGCACGCTGGCCCATTGGACAATGCTGTTGTGGCTGAAGCCCTGACCTCGGTTTTGATCTTTATCAATAAAAATCATCATTTTGACGGTGCGGGTATTCGTATTTCTGGGCCACTGTCGTCTGAGCCATTGTCATCTTAACATGTGCAGAACTGAGAATATGGTTCTCGATCTTACCGATTGTCCGTTGTGAAGGGGATTACTAACGTATTGGTAACAGTGACAGATAAAAGTATATCGTGAAATAAGGAGTACAACCTATGAAGTTCGGTCTGTTTTTTGAAATGACCACACCACGCCCGTGGACCTCAGAGTCTGAGAAAATAAAGCTGAAAGAAACTCTGGAGCAAATCGTCCTGGCCGACAAACTTGGCATTGAACATGTGTGGATGACCGAACACCATTTTATGGAAGAATATTGCCATGCCACAGCACCGGAAGTGGTGTTGTCCGCGGCGGCGCAAATCACAAAGAATATTCGCATCGGCCATGGTGTGCGCCATGCGCCGCCAAAATATAATCACCCGGCGCGTACGGCTGAAATGGCCTCGACA
>JBBCIP010000100.1:0-17177 GCA_037189785.1 Alphaproteobacteria bacterium | reverse complement strand
GTGTTGATTGGTGATTTTGACTTCACGTTATTATGAGGTGCCCGTGTTATGATTATTATTGCGTTAGGGGCAAACCTGCCTTCTGATACCTATGGCCCGCCTGCCGCGACCTTGGAAGCTGCACTCAACCAATTGGAAAGCAATAACATTCGTGTGATTACACGATCCAGTTGGTATGAAACGGAGCCGGTCCCATCCAACGGGCAACCCTGGTATGTGAATGGTGTTGCTGTCGTTGATACAGAGCTAGAACCGCGCCAGACCCTGACCATACTCCATGGCATAGAGGCCGCGTTCGGCCGGGTGCGTCAGGGGCGCTGGGAAGCCCGGACCATCGATTTGGACCTTTTGGCCCATGGGTCAGCACTATTAGAGGACGATGGGCGGGGCGGGCTTATTTTGCCGCATCCGCGTATGCATTTACGGCGGTTTGTCTTGGCGCCGTTGGCTGAAATTGCGCCGAATTGGGTACATCCGCAGCTGCACCGGTCAGCAGCCGACCTATTGGCGACCTTGCCCGCGGGCGAGGTTGTTCGTTTGTTGCGTTAAATTATTGGGTTTTCTAGATGATGGCCCTTATATGTCATTGTCTTAAGGGGATGAACCATTATATGGTAGAAGACGCTGTACAGTCTGGGTTTCAGGCTGTATAAGCCCGCTTTTACGCCTAAACAGTTATGGAGTCATGCCTCATGGCACGCGTTACCGTCGAAGATTGCGTCGATAAAGTACCGAATCGTTTCGATCTCGTGCTTTTGGCCGCGCAACGGGCCCGTCAGATTTCATCTGGCTCGCCACTCCTGTTGGATCGCGACAACGACAAAAATCCGGTCGTCGCCTTGAGAGAGATCGCCGAAAATCATGTGACGCCAGACGATCTTCACGAAGCGCTGGTCCACGGCATGCAGCGTCATGTCGAAGTTGATGAGCCCGAAGAAGAAAGTGATATCGCTTTGTTGCTGTCTGGTCGCAAAATGGCCGAAAGCGCCGAGAATTTCGCTGCCAGCGCCATGCGCGAGGTTGATGACGACGCTGACGACGGTAACGATTAAGAAATACCGGCCGCGGCCGGACGCGAGATGCGAAAGGCGGCTTACGGCCGGGCAAATAGTCCGGCAAGCCGCCTTTTCTTATGGTTGCGGCTTTGCCGATGTGATGATGAGGGTGTTTAGGTAGGACGATTACGGGTGATCCGTCAATACGAGCTAGTGGAACGAGTACGGGCCTATGATCCGGACGTTGATGAAGCGCTCCTGAACCGCGCTTATGTATTTTCCATGCGTGCCCATGGCATGCAAAAACGCGCCTCAGGCGATCCTTATTTTTCACATCCGCTTGAAGTCGCCGGTATTTTGACCGACATGCAATTGGATACGGCAACCATCGCGACCGCGTTGTTGCATGACACCATTGAAGATACGCTGGCAACTTACGAAGAAATCGAAGAACTGTTCGGTGAAAATATCGCCAAGCTTGTGGATGGCGTCACCAAACTGTCGCGCATTGAAATCAAATCCGAAGCGTCGCAGCAGGCGGAAAATTTTCGTAAATTTTTGTTGGCGATGTCCAACGATATTCGAGTGTTGTTGGTGAAGCTGGCGGATCGGCTTCACAACATGCGGACCTTGCACTTTATCAAGACGCCTGAAAAACGTCGCCGCATTGCGCTTGAGACGATTGAAATCTATGCGCCGTTGGCCGCGCGCATCGGCATGCACGACATCAAGGAAGAACTTGAAGAGCTGTCGTTTACGCATTTGTTTCCGGAAGCGCGATCCTCGATCCTGGCCCGTTTGGATTTCCTCCACGAACAAGATGGCGATGGCTTAAGACAACGGATCATCAGCCAGATCACAAAGCTTTTGCAGAACAATAAAATCGGGGCGCATATAACGGGCCGCGAGAAAACGCCATATTCCATCTGGCGCAAGATGGAAATGAACAATGTCGCGTTCGAACAGCTTTCCGACATTATGGCGTTCCGTGTCATCGTTGCGACGATTGAAGATTGCTATAAGGTTTTGGGTTTGGTGCATGGCCAATGGCAAGCTGTTCCGGGCACCTTTGATGATTATATCTCAACGCCGAAACGCAACGGTTACCAATCTCTGCACACGGCAGTGATCGGTCCGGAACGTCAACGCATCGAGATCCAAATCCGGACCGAGGACATGCATCGCGTCGCCGATCTCGGCGTGGCGGCGCATTGGAGCTATAAGCAGAAGATCGATCCAACGGTCGATGGGTCGCAATACAAGTGGTTGCAAGAACTTCTCGAAATCCTTGAGCAGGCCTCGACACCGGAAGAATTCCTGGAAAACACCAAACTGGCGATGTTCCAGGATCAAGTGTTTTGCTTCACCCCAAAAGGGGAGCTGATTGCTTTACCGCGTGGGGCGACCCCGGTCGATTTTGCCTATGCCGTGCATTCTCATATCGGTGACACTTGTGTCGGTGCCAAAGTCAACGGTAAGCCGGTGCCGCTGAGAACACCGTTGATGAATGGCGATCAGGTCGAAATTCTGCGCTCCAAAGCACAAACACCTAATCCGCGTTGGGAAAGCTTTATTATTACCGGCAAAGCCCGGTCGGCTATTCGGCGTCATATCCGCCACCAACAACGCAAAGAATACATGGAACTCGGCCGTGAAATTTTGGAACGGGCGTTCCAAAAAGAAGAACGTGACCTGAATGCCAAAGCTATTCAGGAAGCTGTGTCTCGTCTGAAGCTCCAGGATACCGCAGAACTTTACGCGCAAGTCGGGCAGGGGACATTGTCCGAACGTCAAGTTCTTGAGACGGTCTTTCCCGGCACAAAACTCAAAGGCGATTATAACAAAGCCGTGCCGGCCGCCCGTGATCGTGCCAAGGAACGGAAAGCTGGTGATCACGCTATCCCCGTCAAAGGTCTGACCCCTGGTGTTGCGGTCCATTTATCGGAATGCTGCCATCCCTTGCCGGGGGATCGGATCGTCGGCGTTATGGTGCCGGGCAAAGGTGTCATGATTCACACCATCGATTGCGAAGCGCTCGAAGCGTTTATGGATATGCCTGAACGGTGGCTTGACTTGTCGTGGCAAAAAGATGACGAACCGGTCGACCGTTATGTCGGACGAATTGAGCTTTTGTTGGCGAACGAAATCGGCGCTTTGGCTAAAGTTTCGGAAGTTGTGGCGCGCGACCATGGGAATATCAATAACCTCAGAATAACCGATCGTGACCCCGAGTTTTTTAGGCTGGTCGTCGATGTTGAAGTTCATGACTTGAAACATTTGACCAGTATTGTTGCAGCATTGCGAGCTCACCCTGTTGTCAGTTCCGTCGAGCGCATGCGCGGGTAAATTAAAAAAACGAGTTAAAGACAAAGAAGGATAAAAAGATGAAACATGAAGACGTCCTGGATCATTTCCGTGCCGCGGGTGCGCTTCTTGAAGGGCATTTTCGTTTGTCGTCCGGTTTGCACAGCCCGGTCTACCTGCAATGCGCGCGCGTGATGATGGATGCCAAACGCGGCGAGATATTGTGCAAAGCTCTGGCCGAGAATGTCCGCGCCGCAATCGGCGATGGTGTCGACATGGTGGTGGCGCCGGCGATGGGAGGAATTATCGTCGGGTATGAGCTTGGTCGCCAATTAGGCTTGCCAACAATTTTTGCTGAACGCGTCGATGGGGCGTTCACGCTGCGCCGTGGCTTCACGATCCCAAAAGGGGCGCGGATTGTTGTCTGTGAAGACATCGTCACCACCGGCTTGTCATCCCGCGAGTGTATCAACGTCATTGAAAAGCACGGCGGCAAAGTTGTGGCCGTGGCCTGTTTGATCGATCGCTCCAATGGCCGGGCGGATTTGGGCGTGCCGTTGGCGGCATTAACCCGATTTGATATTCCAACCTATGAGCCGACAGCCCTGCCACCGGAATTGGCCGCAATCCCGGTCGAAAAACCAGGTAGCCGGGGGCTCGCTTAGTCCGAGAATGTCTGTGGCCCGATGGTCCCGCCCACATTGGTTGAACATGCTATGGCCGAAGATGGGCTGGCGTCGCTATGGGATTTATCTGCGCCATCGGCTTGGCCGCATGCAGGGAACACCGCATAGCGTCGCGGCCGGTTTTGCCGCGGGGGCGGCGATGTCGATGACGCCGTTTATGGGGCTGCATATTGCCTTATCATTGGCCCTGGCTTGGCTGCTACGGGGGAATTTAATTTCCGCAGCTTTGGGCACATTGGTCGGCAATCCCTGGACTTTGCCGTTTATCCTGTTGGGGATTTATAATATCGGCTGCCTGTTGCTGGGCCAGCCAATGTCAGACTCGCCGTTTCATGGGGTGTCGTTCGGTGATGCGCTGCACCACCCCTGGTCGGCCTTGGAACCTATTTTTTGGCCGATGGTCCTGGGCAGCATTCCGGCGGCAACCGTGGTATGGTTTTTGGCATATTGGCCGTTAAGGCGGGCCATTGAGCGGTATAAGATGCAAAGAACCGAACGGCGCCATGCTCGGGCCTTAGAGCTTTTAAATCGCATGAAACTTGACGCGCATAGGAATGGGAATACGTTAAATGACTGATATCGCTTTGGTTCGTCCGCTTCGTCTTGGCGTCAATATCGACCATGTGGCAACCATCCGTAATGCCCGGGGTGGGTATCATCCCGACCCGGTTAGTGCGGCGTCGTTGGCGGCCCGGGCCGGGGCCGACGGGATAACGGCCCATTTGCGCGAAGACCGCCGCCATATCTCTGATCATGATATTGCCCGTCTGAGCCGTGAAATCGACTTGCCATTGAACCTTGAAATGGCCGCGACCGAGGAAATGCTGGCCATTGCCCTGCGCCACAAACCGCATGCGGCCTGTATCGTTCCGGAAAAACGGGAGGAACTGACGACCGAAGGCGGGCTCGATATCGTGGCTGGCTTTGCGCATTTGGAGCCGTTCGTCAAATCCCTAAAGAACGCCGGTATTTTGGTGACGTTGTTCATCGACCCCTCCCTAGACCAGATCGAAGCGTCCCACGCTTTGAAGGTCGATCAGGTCGAACTTCACACAGGGAGCTATTGTGATGCCCACGGCCCGGCCAGGGGTCACGAGTTGGAACGGATCCGTGTGGCGGCGGCCCATGCCGAAAAACTTGGGCTTGAGGTTCATGCCGGGCATGGCCTGAGTTTTGAAACTGTGGTCGATGTCGCTCGCATACCGCAAATCGTTGAATTCAATATTGGCCACTTTTTGATTGGGGAAGCTATCTTCACTGGCTTGGAAGGGGCCATTCAACAGATGCGGGCGTTGATGGATGAAGGTCGCGGTCTTAGACGAGGGCAGAAGAAAGCGTAATGCGGGTCTTAGGCTTAGGCAACGACATCACCGATATTCGCCGGATCGAGCAAACGATCGATCGGCGCGGCGACCGGTTTATTCGCCGGATCTATACGGATATCGAAATTGCCAAGTCTGACCGCCGGGCGGGGCGTATTGCCAGCTATGCTAAACGCTTTGCCGCGAAAGAAGCCTGTGCCAAAGCTTTGGGGACCGGGCTCAATCATGGGGTGTTTTGGCGTGATATGGGGGTCGTCAACGACCCTTCGGGGCGGCCGACCATGGTTTTGACCAATGGTGCTTTGGCGCGGCTCCAGGCGATCACCCCACCGGGCATGATCGCCGAGATCCATTTGACGATTACGGATGAACACCCCTATGCCCAGGCTATGGTCCTGATTACGGCCCGGAAACCCGAGGAATAAAGAAACTTTATAATCCGGTCGACAACACCAAGGTGCAGACCAATCCTTCTGGCTGCCAATCAAATATGACGTCGCCGGTGCCGAATGGTCCTTGTACGCTGCCTTTGATAACGCCGGTGCCTAAACCGTGACGCCGGGGTCTTACGACCGTGGGGCCGCCGCGTTCCGTCCAACGTAATTCAAGCTGTCCATTCTCGCGCCATGACCAGTCAACGGTGACCTGGCCGGTGGGGGACGATAAAGCTCCATATTTGAATGCGTTAACACCAAGCTCGTGGATTGCCAGCAAGATCGATTGGGTTTGCGACGGAATAAGTGTCACGGTCGGGCCACGGCAAATAATTCGTTCTTCTCCGCTTTCCCGGTACATGGCTAATTCGGTTTGCACCAGTCTTCCAAGATCGGCAAGACCTGTATCGTTTTCCAAGATCGCAGTTTGAGAATGGGCGAGGGCATTAATCCGCCCCATCAACCGAGCCTGATATTCAGCAATAGTGGCTCCCTTGGTGAGGCGAACCATACTGGATATCAAAGCCCAGGTATTTTTGTTGCGGTGGCCCATTTCTGCGGCCAGCAAACCGGCGCGTTGTTCGATTTGTTTGCGCTCGGTAATATCGTGAAAAATGATGCCGACTTGGTTTTGGTCTTGCTCTTGCTCGTCAACACGAAAAGCATAGACATCATACCAACGGCCTAGGGCTGCCGCAGGGTTTTCAAATCGTATGGCTTCACCTGTACGGGCAACATCGCCGTATATCTGAAACCAATGATCTTCATGATCCGGACGGAGGCTACGCATGGTTCTTCCGCACGCATCCTCAAGCCCGGTTTGGGAAATAAAGGACTTATTTATTGCAATAAAACGATAATCAATGGCTCGGCTATTATCGAACAAGACTTCGATAACACAGGCGCCTTGGTCCATCTTTTGGAAAAAAACATCCTGATCTGCGGTAAAAACGGAAGATTTTGTATTTCTCACCGCAGAAGCCTGCAATTTCGCATCGGTTAGTAATCTCATGATCGGATACTACCTTTGAGGGAATTTGCAGATACTCAAACTTATAGGGAAGCTTTACCACCCTAGGCATATACTGTGACATTAGCAATGCAAAGCGGCCCTGGGCTCCCGAAGATCAGGGGCTGTCACAACAATGTCACAGCGTGAAAAAATAAAAATAAGACTGTCTAAGCCGCCTAAAAGCTTGGGAAGCGCCGAGAAAACACTTGAATTTGCCCAATTTTGGGCGTAGATCAGACCCGCTAAATTCACACGCGGGTCTTGAGCATGGCCGCTAGGTCAGTCTCGTCCGGTGCCCCGGGATCAGGTTTTGAATCCCCGGCGTCACAACCCCGCAGAGGATATAACCGGATTAAGGAGCAATAGCATGGCTATGCCAGAATTTTCTATGCGCCAACTGCTTGAAGCAGGCGTTCACTTTGGTCACCAAACCCATCGCTGGAATCCGCGTATGGGCCAATACATTTTCGGCGTGCGCAACAAGGTTCACATCATTGACCTGTCGCAAACCGTTCCGCTTTTGCATCGTGCTTTGGAAGAAGTGCGGAAAGCCGTATCGGGCGGTGGCCGCGTTCTGTTCGTTGGCACCAAGCGTCAAGCATCTGCTGCGGTTGCCGAAGCTGCGCAACGCTGCGGTCAATATTACGTCAATCACCGTTGGCTCGGCGGCATGCTGACCAACTGGGAAACCATTTCGGCTTCGATCAAGCGCTTAAAGAGCATGGACGAGCAGCTGAAATCGGGTGTTTCCGGCTTGACCAAGAAAGAAATCCTCCAACTGACCCGCGAGCGCGATAAGCTCGAGCGGTCGTTGGGCGGTATCAAGGACATGGGCGGTCTTCCGGACGTGCTGTTTGTCATCGACACCAACAAAGAAGCGATCGCCATCCACGAAGCCAATAAGCTCGGTATCCCGGTGATTGCGATCCTCGACACCAATTGCAGCCCAGAAGGCATTTCTTTGCCGATTCCAGGCAATGACGATGCCAGCCGTGCCATTCAGCTTTATTCGAACCTGATTGCTGGCGCTGTCCTCGAAGGCTTGCAACAAGAATTGTCGGCTCGCGGTGTTGATATCGGCGCTGCAGATGTCCCGGCTGTTGAAGAGCTGCCTGCTGAAGAGCAAGCCGCCGCCAATTAATTTAACTGTCTTAATCGTCAGTTACGGAGTGTGGAGGGCGGTCTGACGCCCTTCACGCGTTTTAGAGATGAAAGGATTTAGTCATGGCAGAAATTACGGCCGCTCTTGTTAAGGAGCTTCGGGAAAAAACCGGCGCCGGCATGATGGATTGCAAAAAAGCCCTCGGTGAAACCGGTGGTGATTTGGAAGCCGCGATCGATTGGCTGCGCAAAAAAGGCATGATGGCCGCCGCTAAGAAGGCTGGCCGCGCCGCGACCGAAGGTTTGGTTGGTGTTGTCACCAGCGATAAAGCCGGTGCGCTTATTGAAGTGAACGCTGAAACCGACTTCGTTGCCCGCAATGATCAATTCAAAGCCTATGTTTTGTCGGCTGCGGAAATTGCGCTGGCCAATGACGGTGATTTGGACGCTGTGAAGGCGTCCGGCTTCCCAGGCGAAAGCCGTACGGTTGAAGAACAACTGACCCATTTGATCGCGACCATCGGCGAAAATATGAGCCTGCGTCGTGCGGTCTCGTTGTCGGTGAATAGCGGCGCTGTCGTCAGCTATGTTCATAACGAAGTTCAAGAAGGCTTGGGCAAGATCGGCGTTTTGGTTGCGCTTGAATCCTCGTTGGCTGCCGACAAACTGGCAAAGCTCGGTCGCCAATTGGCGATGCATGTGGCCGCGACCAACCCGCAATCCTTGGACGTATCCGATTTGGATCCGACCCTGGTCGAGCGTGAGCGCAGCGTTCTTCTTGATAAAGCCCGTCAATCCGGCAAGCCTGAAAATATCATCGAAAAGATGATCGAAGGCCAAATGACGAAGTATTATCAAGAGGTTGTTTTCGTGAAGCAAGTATTCGTCATTGATGGCGAAACGCGAATCGAAGACGTTGTGAAGAACGCAGAAAAAGAACTTGGGGCACCGATTAAGGTCGCCGGCTTCGCACGCTTTGCGCTTGGCGAAGGTCTCGAGAAGAAAGAAACCGACTTTGCTGCGGAAGTGGCGGCGGTTGCCGGAAACTAAGTTGGGCCTATAGTCAGCTTGGTGAAAACGATCATTTTCGATACTATGTAAATCAATATTTCGGGCCTAAAGGCGATACACAGCAAAATGTGGTATTCGCTTTTGGGCTCGAATTGTATATGGTGCCTTAAATTCGGCGTTTTATTTCCCTATCACGCCTAACAACTTTAAAAAGCAGTTCATGCTTCCTACCGTAACGTCTACCGCCTATGTCTAAGAGTGTTCCGCCAGTTCCATCTTCTTGTTACCAGTTCCATCTTCTTGTTAAATGCAGGCCATAATGACTTCTGAACCTCGTTTCCGTCGTGTTTTGTTGAAACTCTCGGGCGAAGCCCTCATGGGCACCCAGTCTTATGGGATCTCGACCGAAGTCGTGACCCGTATTGCTGAGGAGATCAAAGCTGTGCGGGCTGCCGGGGTGGAAGTGTGTTTGGTTGTCGGCGGCGGCAATATTTTTCGCGGTATTGCGGGGGTTGCGGCCGGGATCGACCGGACATCCGCCGATCACATGGGGATGTTGGCAACGGTCATGAATGCCATCGCCATCCAAAATGCCTTGGAAAATGCCGGGGTAGACACTCGCGTTTTGTCCGCGATCCCGATGGCAACGGTGTGTGAGCCTTATATCCGCCGTCGTGCTATTCGCCATATGGAAAAGGGCCGGGTGGTGTTGTTTGCGGCTGGGACCGGCAATCCGTTTTTCACGACCGATACGGCGGCGGCCTTGCGGGCCGCTGAAATGAACTGCGACGCCCTGTTGAAGGGCACTCAGGTCAACGGTGTCTATACCGCCGATCCGAAGCACGACAAAGATGCAAAGCGTTATGATACATTGACTTATATGGATGTTTTAAGTCAGGATCTCAAGGTTATGGACGCTTCGGCAATCGCCTTGTGCCGGGAAAACAGTATTCCGATCGTGGTCTTTTCGATCCACGAACAGGGTGAGTTCGCCCGCGTCTTGCGGGGACAAGGACAGTATACGATTATCGAGAATAAATAAGGATTGTACTATGACGGCCTCTTTCGATCTTACGGACACTCAACGACGCATGCGTGGGGCGATTGACGCGCTCAAGCACGAGTTTTCCGGTTTGCGCACTGGCCGCGCTTCTGCCTCTCTGCTTGATCCTGTCATGGTCGACGCCTATGGCTCAACCGTTCCGCTCAATCAGATTGGTAACGTCGGCACGCCCGAGGCACGGATGATCACGGTTCAGGTCTGGGATAAGGGGCTGGTCAATGCGACCGATAAGGCGATCCGTAACGCCGGTCTTGGTCTGAACCCGGTGATCGACGGCACGACGTTGCGTATTCCGGTGCCTGAGCTGAACGAAGAGCGTCGTCGCGATCTTGTCAAAGTCGCGAATAAGTATACGGAACAAGCCCGCGTTGCCGTACGGAATGTGCGCCGCGATGGTATGGACAAGCTGAAAAAGCTGGAGAAGGACGGCGATATCAGTAAGGATGTTCATAAGGATAAGGCCGACGAAGTGCAAAAGTTGACCGACAACGCGATCAAGGAAGTCGATCAACTGTTCGTCGCCAAAGAGAAAGAAATTCTTCAAGTCTGACAATAGGTTCGGGCGACGCTTTGATGCTGTCAAAAATTGATACCGCTCATGTGCACCCTATGCCCGCCCTGCGTTTGCCGGCCCATGTCGCTATTATCATGGACGGTAATGGACGGTGGGCTAAGGCGCGGTTGCTGCCCCGGGTCGCCGGACATAAGAAGGGCGCGGATGCTGTGCGGGCTTGCGTGAAGGCCTGTGGTGAGCTTGGCATTTCCTACCTGACCCTTTATGCCTTTTCTTCGGAAAATTGGAAGCGGCCGGTTGATGAGGTCGATGACCTTATGGGGCTGTTGCGTCATTACCTGCGACATGAGCTGGAGGAGCTCGGCCGTAATAATGTGCGCTTGACCTTTATTGGCGATCGTAGTCGGTTGTCGGTCGATATCGTCAATTTGATGACTGAAGCTGAAGGGAAAACGGCCAATAATACTGGCCTGACCTTGATCTTGGCCCTGAATTACGGCGGCCAGGCGGAAATCGTCCGGGCTGCCCAAGAACTGGCCCGCAAGGCGGCCAGCGGAGAGATCGACCCGAGCACTATAGATGAGCAGCAGCTTGCCGCCCATTTGGATACGGCCCGTTTCCCTGATCCCGACATCATCATCCGCACCAGCGGCGAACAGCGCCTGAGCAATTTCTTGTTGTGGCAAGCCGCTTATGCGGAGTTTGTGTTCATCGATGATCTATGGCCCGATTTTACCAAAGAAACGCTGATCAAGGCGTTGATGGAATTTGGTAATCGTGAGCGCCGCTATGGAGCGCGGCCATGATGCAGAGGAGGGGCTTTTAATGTCGAACCTCCTTTTGCGAATTTTGTCTGCCTTGGTATTGATCCCGATTGCGGTTGGTATTGTCTGGCTCGGCGGCTGGGCCTTTGCCGGCCTGTTGTTGTTGGCCGGTGCGGTGATGCTGCATGAATGGGGGTCGGTCAGTACCGCCCGCCTATCGCTTGGAGTGCTTGGCGTACAAGTTCTTGGTCTGATCGTGTTGATCGCGTTCATGGTCCTGCATTTGCCGGTCTGGGCCTTGGTGGCGGCAATCATTACCATCATTTTGGTGTTTGTGGTGGCGGCCCAATCAGGGCAAAGCCTGCGCTGGTCATTTTTCGGGACCATTTATGTTTATATCCCCATCGCCGCCCTGGTGTGGCTGCGCGACTATGCGGACATGGGCTTTGCCTGGACTATTTGGACTTTGGTCATCGTCTGGGCCACGGATATCGGCGGCTATATTTTTGGAAAAAGTCTCGGCGGTCCACGATTGGCGCCCAGGGTCAGCCCTAAGAAGACATGGGCCGGCTTAATTGGCGGGGCAATTTTTGCGTCAGCGGCGGCTGTGGCATTGGGATGGTATTTTGAATTACCGCTATCCATTACGCTGCTGGCCATCGGTGGCGGGGTATTGGCGGTTTGGGCACAGATCGGCGATTTGGTGGAATCCGGTTTTAAGCGGCGTTTTGGCGTCAAGGATTCCGGAAGTTTGATCCCAGGTCATGGCGGTGTTTTGGATCGCGTCGACGGCTTGGTTTTTGTGGCACCTTTGGTCGCTGCAGGCGTGGCATTTGCCATTGTGATCCTGTAAGGTGCGCCCCATGGTTCAACCTCTCCGTCATCCTGAAGCCGCGCCGCGTCGCCTCTCTATATTTGGTGCCACCGGGTCCATCGGCTGCAATACCCTTGATCTGGTGCGCCGTAATCGTGTGGCTTATGTGGTTGAGGCCTTAACGGCCTATCGCAATGTCGATCTTTTGATTGCCCAAGCCCAGGAGTTTCAGCCCAAACTCGCGGTTATTGGTGACCCAACCCTGTATGCCCAGCTAAAAGCCGGATTGAGCGGGAGCGGCATTGAAGTGGCTGCAGGTGATCATGCCGTTGCTGATGCCGCTAACCGTCCGGTTGATTGGGTGATGGCGGCCATTGTCGGGGCTGCCGGGTTGGAGCCGACATTGCGCGCCCTGCAAATGGGTGCGACTGTTGCTCTGGCCAATAAAGAATGCCTGGTCTGCGCAGGGGATCTTTTCATGCGCGAGGTTGAACGCCACGGCGCCACCCTGCTGCCGGTCGATAGTGAACATAATGCCATATTCCAGGTTTTCGACTTTGCCCATCCTGAGATGGTCGATCGTATCATCCTGACGGCGTCGGGGGGGCCATTCGGGGGGTGGACCGCGGACCAAATGGCTTCGGTCACGCCGGAACAGGCGGTCGCCCATCCGAATTGGGATATGGGCGCAAAAATTTCTGTCGATTCCGCGACCATGTTCAATAAAGGACTGGAACTGATCGAGGCTTACTATTTGTTTCCCGTGAACTCGGAACAAATTGAAATTTTGGTGCATCCTCAATCGGTTGTGCACAGTTTGGTGAGCTATATTGACGGTTCGGTGTTGGCTCAATTGGGCACGCCGGACATGCGCACGCCAATTTCTTATGCGCTTGGTTGGCCAAATCGGTTACCGACACCGGCTCGTCGCCTTAATTTAGCCCAGATAGGGCGCTTGGATTTCACCGAACCGGATCTGGAAACATTTCCGGCCCTGCGATTGGCACGCGAAGTGCTGGAAGCAGGCGGAAATGCGCCGACTATCTTGAATGCAGCCAACGAGATTGCGGTCGCGGGGTTCCTGGATCGAAAAATCGGTTTTCTTCACATTGCGGAGATTGTACAAACGACCCTGGAAACGCTTCCCCCCGCAGCGATTTCGGATTTGGATGATGTTCGGGAAACCGATCGGGAGGCCCGGATCGTGGCCACTGCGATCATGAAAGAGATTGAGTAACCGCCTATAATGGAAGCCCTTTTTAGCTTCGGTCATACATTGCTGATGTTCTTGATTGTGTTGACGGCCTTGGTGTTCGTCCACGAATGGGGGCATTATTGGGTGGCGCGTCGCTGTGGTGTGCGGGTCGAGACGTTCTCGATCGGGTTCGGCAAAGAGCTGTTCGGCTGGACCGACAAAGCCGGGACACGCTGGAAGATCAGCAGCTTGCCGTTGGGTGGTTACGTTAAGTTTTTCGGCGATGCCAATGGCGCCAGTATGCCGGGCGATGTCGGGCATATGGATGAAGCGGCGCGTAAGGTCGCGTTCCATACCCAGAATGTCTGGAAGCGCATGGCAATCGTGGCCGCCGGTCCGGTCGCCAACTTTATCTTTGCGATTGTTATTCTGGCTGGCTTCTTTTCCATCGTCGGTCAACCCTATACCCCGGCCGAAGTTGGCGAGGTGGTTGAAGGATCAGCCGCAGAGCAAGCTGGATTTGAGCCCGGGGACAAGGTGCTGACCATCAATGGCAAGGGCATCGACCGGTTCCTTGATATGCAGCAGATCGTCAGCATTCATCCTGGCGAACGCTTGAATTTCGGCATTGAGCGCAATGGGCAAAAACGGTCCATTATTGCTGTTCCGGAAAAGTATGAAATTACCGATCCGCTCGGTAATCCCCAGGTTATTGGCCGTTTGGGCATATCGCGCTCTGCCGAAGCGTTCGTAAAACGTGGCCCCCTGGATGCGGTCTATTATGCGACCGTTGAAACTGGCAATATCGTACGCCTAAGTTTGACCTTTATTGGTCAGATTTTCGAGGGTAAACGGTCAGGGGAAGAGCTTGGGGGACCGCTTAGGATCGCGAAGTACTCGTCGGAGAGTGCGAAAGACGGTGTGGCGTCGTTGATTTGGTTCATGGCCATGTTGTCGATCAATCTGGGTTTCATCAATTTGTTGCCAGTGCCCATGTTGGACGGTGGGCATCTGGTTTTTTACACGTGGGAGGCCGTCACTGGTCGACCACTCAGTATGCGTATCCAAGAATACAGTTTCAGAATAGGCCTTGCCCTGGTATTGAGCTTAATGCTGTTTGTAACTTGGAACGATCTATCGTACCTCAAGATATTCAATTTTTAAGGGACAACAGGACCATTACGGTCCAAGCGGGGACAGGTGCTGCCGTTGCGTAAGTATTTAAAAAGAACAGTGACAAGCCTTACGGTGTTGTCGGCAATGATTGCAGCAGGACTGGCGGATGCGCCAATAGCTGCCGCCCAAGGATATATCTCGGGGATCGAGGTCAAAGGCAATCAGCGGATCGAAGCCGATACGGTGCGATCTTATCTGACGGTCGTGGCCGGTGATCGCTACGAAGCCGAGAAGGTCGACCAAAGCTTGAAGAACCTGTTTTCGACGGGTCTTTTTGCCGATGTGACCATCACCCGGACCGGTGAGGGCCTGGTTGTCAATGTGGTCGAGAACCCGATCATCAACCGGATCGCGTTCGAGGGTAATAAGAAGCTTGACGACGAAAAGCTGAACAAGGAAGTCCGCTTGCGTCCGCGGGTTGTGTACACGCGGGCCAAGGTGCGGGCCGACGTGCAGCGCATGATCGAAGTTTATCGCCGGTCGGGTCGTTTCGCCGCTCAGATCGAGCCGAAGGTGATCCAGTTGGCGCAAAATCGCGTCGATCTGGTGTTTGAAATCTCCGAAGGTCCGAAGACCACGGTGTCAAAGATCAACTTTACCGGCAACAAACGCTTCTCGAGCGGTGATCTCCGTGATGAATTGGCGACCCGTGAATCCCGGTGGTGGCGGTTCCTGACGTCGGACGATACATATGATCCCGATCGTTTGGCCTTTGACCGCGAAAAGCTGCGCCAGTTCTATCTATCTAAAGGGCACGCTGACTTCCGTGTCGTGTCCGGCGTCGCTGAATTGTCGCCCGATAAAAAGGATTTCTACATCACCTTCACTGTCGAAGAAGGCGAGATCTACACCTTCGGCGATATCGATGTAGAAAGCGAAATTCGCGATCTGGACGTTGAAATGTTGCGACCCTTGGTCCGAACGAAAAAAGGCAAGCGATACAACGCCAAGCAGATCGATGAAACGATCGAGAAAATGACGGAAGTGGCCGGGGACAAAGGCTATGCTTTCGTCGATATCCGGCCACGCGTTCGTCGTGATCGCGAAGGGCGTATCATCAATATCACCTATCGTGTCATGGAAGCGCCACGGGTTTATATCGAGCGCATCAATATTCATGGTAACGTTCGGACATTGGATAAAGTGATCCGCCGTGAATTCCGCGTGGTTGAAGGCGACGCTTATAACAACAGCCGGATCAAACGGTCGCGGGAACGGATCAAATCGCTTGGTTTCTTCAAAGAAGCTGAAATCGAACAAGTTTCAGGATCGACACCGGACCGTAGTGTGGTCGACGTTCAAGTACAGGAACAATCGACCGGTGAATTGTCGTTGAACGTCGGTTTCTCCAGCGTTGAAAACTTCATTGCCGGTTTCGGTATTTCCGAACGGAACTTGCTGGGTAAAGGTCAAACCTTACGGGCCCAGTTCTCGATTTCGAGCCGTCGGACGCAAATTGATTTGGGCTTTACGGAGCCGTACTTCCTCGATCGGCCGATCGCCGCCGGGGTCGACTTGTTCGCGCGGGAAGCCGACTTCTTGCGTGAAAGCTCGTTCTTGCAAACCACATACGGCGGTAGCTTGCGGGCAGCGTTCCCAATCACCGAATACTGGACCATGGGTACACGCTATGTGGTTCGTCGCGATAAGGTTGAAGGCGCCTTTGCCAGCACCAACCGTTATCTGGCGGCCGCTGAAGGTACATTCACCACGTCATCGGTCGGCTATAGCTTGATCTATGACAACGTCGATGATCGCCTCAATCCATCGAGCGGTCGCCGCTTGGTGTTGTCGCAAGATGTCGCAGGCCTTGGTGGTAACGTGAAATATTTGCGGACCGTCGCCAGTGCCGACCAATATGTGCCGTTGGCAGATCGCTGGGTGCTGAAATTTGCTGCGGAAGGTGGATATGTCTTCGGTATCGGTGAAGACGTTCGCTTGAATGACCGTTTCTTCAACACCTTGCGTGGTTTTGCACCACGTGGTCTTGGACCGCGCAATCAAAACGTGGTTGATGGTGTTGCGCAAGAGCCCGACGATAGTTTGGGCGGTAATATTTATTACGTTGGTACGGCGGAGCTTTTGGTCCCACTTGGATCGGCCGCTAACGAACTTGGATTGAAGAGCAGCTTGTTTGTGGATGTCGGCGCGCTCTTCTCTATTGATGATCAAGACATTCTTAATCCTCCGACTGGTCAACCGGTTCAGTTGATCGTCGGTGATAAGGCCAAACCGCGGGTATCCGTTGGTGTTGGCTTCTCGTGGAATTCACCATTTGGACCGTTCCGCATCGATTTCGCAAAAGCTTTGGTCAAAGACAAAGCGGACGAAACCGAGTTTTTCCAATTTAACATCTCCAACCAGTTTTAACGGATAGACACTGAAACGCTTTTTGAAAGTCTCTGTTCTTCCCGCTCTTGTTATCGCGGCCGTTAGCGGTGCCGTTACAAGCGCTGTAGCTCAAGCTGTGCCGGAAGCAAAGATCGCTGTGGTTGACCAGCGCCGTCTCTTTAGCGAGTCTCTGGTGAGCCAAGATATCCGCAAGCAATTGACCACAATTTCGACCGGTTTCGGTACAGAAGAGAATAAAACCAAAGAAGCTCTCCTGAAAGAGAAAGAGGATCTTGATAAGCAACGCGGCATTATTGCTCCCGAAGCATTTGAGCAAAAATACGAGGGCTTGAAAGGTCGCGCCGATCAACTCAATCGCAAGATGGACTTGCATCAGAAGCAATTGAATGTTGCTCAAGTACGTGCAAACCGCGAACTGCAAACTGTTTTGATGC
>JBBCIP010000099.1:0-15947 GCA_037189785.1 Alphaproteobacteria bacterium | reverse complement strand
ATGTTCGCGTAATCAACAAACGTCGCGCCGCCAGTCTCTGCCAATACCTTCGTAATCGCCGCCGTCAGAGACGTCTTCCCATGGTCAACGTGACCAATCGTCCCGATGTTCACATGCGGCTTATTCCGCTCAAACTTCGCTTTTCCCATGGTATCTTCCTCGGTCTTCCAAAGCCGTCTATACGGCGACTAATCCTGTAAAAAACTTCTTACGCAAACTTCGCTTTGATTTCGTCAGCGACGTTCTGCGGCACTTCATCATAATGATTGAACTGCATGGTGTATTGTGCGCGGCCTTGGGTCATCGAACGCAGGCTGTTCACATACCCAAACATGTTGGCAAGCGGAACCATCGCTTCGATAACTTTGGCATTGCCACGATCTTCAGATCCCTGGATTTGACCGCGACGGCTGTTCAAATCGCCGATCACGTCACCCATGTAATCTTCCGGAGTCACAACCTCGACCTTCATGATCGGCTCGAGGAGCTTGATACCAGCAACTTCAGCGGCTTCACGCATCGCCCCACGACCCGTGATTTCGAACGCCAAGGCGGACGAGTCAACGTCATGGTAAGCACCGTCGATCAGATCAACGGAAAAGTCGATGATCGGGAAGCCAATCAAAGCGCCGGTTTCTGCAACGGCTTTGATCCCCTTTTCAACAGACGGAATGTATTCACGAGGAATGTTACCGCCTTTGATCAGGTCATTAAATGTGAACCCACTGCCACGTTCGCCGGGCTTTACAACAATCTTAACGCGGCCGTACTGACCGGAACCACCAGATTGCTTCTTGTGGGTAAAGTCGATTTCTTTTTCGCGCTTGATCGTTTCACGATAAGCCACTTGCGGCGCGCCGACATTGGCTTCCACTTTGAATTCACGCTTCATACGATCAACGAGAATTTCAAGATGAAGCTCGCCCATACCCTTAATCACGGTCTGGCCGCTTTCATTATCGGACGAAACGCGGAAGCTTGGATCTTCTTGAGCCAGACGATTAAGTGCAATGCCCATCTTTTCTTGGTCGGCTTTGGTCTTCGGCTCAACAGCCACTTCGATCACCGGCTCTGGGAATTCCATACGCTCAAGAACGATCGGGGCAGACGCCACACACAGCGTGTCACCTGTTGTCGTGTCTTTCAGACCGGCCAAGGCGACGATATCGCCAGCACGGGCTTCTTTCACGTCTTCACGGCTGTTCGCATGCATCAACAACATACGGCCGATTTTTTCTTTCTTGTCCTTAACCGTATTTTGAACCTGAGCGCCCGCTTCGAGCACACCAGAGTAAATACGCAAGAAGGTCAAAGACCCAACGAACGGATCGTTCATAATCTTGAAAGCAAGAGCGCTGAACGGCGCCGTATCGGACGGCTCGCGGGTATCTTCTTCTTCGCTGTTGACTTTGTGACCTTGCACAGCACCGATATCGAGCGGTGACGGCAGATAATCAACAACAGCGTCCAACAAAGGCTGCACACCTTTGTTCTTGAACGAAGAACCGCACAGAACTGGAACGAATGAGAAATTCAAGGTACCCTTACGGATCAAAGCTTTCAACGTTGCAACGTCGGGCTCGTTCCCTTCAAGGTAGGCTTCCATAACGGTGTCGTCTTGCTCGACGGCCATTTCGATCAATTCAGCGCGCGCAATTTCAGCGGCATCCTGCAGATCTTCTGGAATTTCGACATAGTCGAATTTAGCGCCAAGGCTTTCATCCTGCCAAATGATGGCGCGGTTGTGCACCAAATCGACAAGGCCCTTGAAACCGCTTTCAATACCGACCGGAAGATAAAGAACAGCCGGGCGAGCGCCCAAACGGTCGCGGATCATTTGCACGCAACGCTCGAAATTAGCGCCGGTACGATCCAATTTATTCACATAACACATCCGCGGAACGCGGTATTTCTCAGCTTGGCGCCACACCGTTTCGGATTGCGGCTCAACACCAGCAACGCCGTCGAACGCAGCAATCGCACCATCGAGCACACGCAGCGAACGCTCAACTTCAATGGTGAAGTCAACGTGGCCTGGCGTGTCGATCACGTTGATGCGGTGATCATTCCAAAAACAGGTGGTCGCAGCAGAGGTAATCGTGATCCCACGCTCCTGCTCTTGCTCCATCCAGTCCATTGTGGCGGCGCCATCATGGACTTCACCGATTTTATGGCTGCGGCCTGTGTAGTACAGGATACGCTCGGTCGTCGTCGTTTTACCGGCGTCGATGTGAGCCATAATACCAATATTGCGATATCTTTCGAGCGGAGTGGTGCGTGCCATCGATCTATCCTCTACCAGCGATAGTGGGCGAAAGCTTTGTTAGCTTCGGCCATACGATGGGTGTCTTCACGTTTCTTTACGGCGGCGCCACGATTGTTGGCGGCATCCAGAAGCTCAGCCGACAGACGCTCGGTCATGGTCTTTTCGTTGCGCTTGCGAGCAAGCTCGATAATCCAACGAATAGCCAAGGCTTGAGCGCGCTCATTGCGAACTTCTACCGGGACCTGATAGGTCGCACCACCAACACGGCGGGAGCGCACTTCGATAGCCGGGCGGACGTTATCGATCGCTTCGTGGAACAATGGCAAAGATTCTTTCTTTGCGCGGGATTCCATCAGGTCGAGCGCGCCATAGACGATCTGCTCTGCAACCGACTTCTTGCCGTGTTCCATCAAGGAATTCATGAACTTGCTGATAACCAGATCGCCAAACTTGGGATCTGGATGAATGACGCGTTTTTCAGCTGCGTGACGACGAGACATGTTCTCTAAACCTTCTATGCCTTATTTCGGACGCTTCGTGCCGTATTTCGAGCGCGACTGACGACGATCTTTAACACCCTGGGTATCGAGAACGCCGCGCAGAATGTGGTAACGAACACCCGGCAAGTCTTTTACGCGGCCACCGCGGATCAGAACAACAGAGTGCTCCTGCAGATTGTGCTGCTCACCAGGGATATAGGCCGAAACTTCGAACCCATTGGTGAGTCGAACGCGCGCAACTTTCCGCAAAGCCGAGTTCGGCTTTTTCGGCGTTGTCGTATAAACACGCGTACAAACACCGCGCTTTTGCGGGTTTCCTTCCAAAGCCGGCACCTTATTACGGTGAACGGGCGACTGGCGCGGTTTACGTATCAGCTGGTTGATCGTCGGCATACGCTCGCAATCCTCAAGTTTCACGTCACAAACACCAAACCATTCCCTCAGAAGCATAGCTTCCGAAGAAAAATGACCATGCCGCGCCGCACCTCGGTGCCGCAGCTATGATCGTTTGGCAAGTCCCAACATTACGTTGTCTTAAAATCTTAGGGCAGCGTCTAGACTGCGAGGTCTACCACCTGCCCCCAAGGTTGGCGCGGATAGTAGTAACGAGGCCTAGGTCCGTCAAGCGTTAAATCCATTAATTAACTGGCATTTAAATGTTGACCGCAGGCGCTGCCCCTAGTTTAGGCGAATCATTCAGAAAACAGTTTCGGGGGAGCCAAAAGCTCCCCCGAAATACGTAAAAATATATTATATTTCAATTACTTAGTCAGAAGAAGCCACGCTTGCCTCTGAACTTGCAGGAACACCGACCGGAATGGTCGATTCACTGCCTGCCGGCTGAAGTTCCTTATCACGCTGCTTAGCGATGTGCCGTGCCCGGTGAATCGCCGAGCCGGTCCCGGCCGGAATCAGACGACCCACAATCACGTTCTCCTTAAGGCCGACGAGCTTGTCGGTCTTTCCAGCCACCGCAGCTTCGGTCAAGACTCGGGTCGTTTCTTGGAACGAGGCCGCTGAAACGAAGGACCGGGTCTGCAAGGAGGCCTTAGTGATCCCCAAGAGGACCGGGTGACCAATGGCCGGGAGCTTGCCCTTGGCTTCAGTTTTGGCGTTAACCTCTTCAAATTCCTCACGATCGATCTGCTCACCGAGCAAGAAGGTGGTATCGCCGGAATTGGTGATTTCGATCTTTTGCAGCATCTGGCGAACAATCACCTCGATGTGCTTGTCATTGATCTTCACCCCTTGCAGGCGATAAACCTCCTGAATTTCGTTCACGAGGTAATTGGCCAAGGCCTCGACACCCAAAGTCGCCAGGATATCATGCGGGGCCGGATGGCCGTCGATGATATAATCCCCACGCTCCACCGTATCGCCTTCTTGAACGCTGATATGCTTGCCTTTCGGAATCAAGTATTCGATCGGCTCGCGCTCAGAGTCCTTTGGTTTCAATATGATACGGCGCTTATTCTTGTAGTCGCGACCGAATTCAATGGTCCCGTCCACTTCAGCGATGATGGCGTGATCCTTCGGACGGCGGGCTTCGAACAGCTCGGCCACCCGCGGCAGACCACCGGTGATGTCGCGGGTCTTGGCGGCTTCCCGTGGAATACGCGCCACCACGTCACCAGCATGGACCTTATCGCCATCAGCAACAGACAGAATGGCATCGACCGACAGGAAGTAACGCGCCTCGAGGCCATTGGCCAAGGTGACGAGATTACCGCTTTCATCGCGCAGTGTGATCCGCGGACGAAGATCGGAGCCTTTAGGCTGCGACCGCCAATCGATCACGCGTTTCGATGCGATACCGGTCGCTTCGTCCACAGTCTCTTGCATGGACACGCCTTCGACGAGATCCATGAAATGCGCCAGACCGCCCTTTTCCGTAATGATCGGGATGGTGTAAGGATCCCACTCGGCGAGCTTTTCGCCCTTCTTTACCTTTTGGCCTTCATCTTTCAGCACAGATGAGCCGTAAGGCACTTTGTGGGTTGCGCGTTCCCGGCCTTCGTCATCGAGAATGATGACTTCAAGGTTCCGGCTCATCGAAATCAAGCGGCCACGAGAATCGGTAACCACGTTCCGATTCTTAATGCGGATCGTACCGTCGATCACAGCTTCATGGGACGATTGTTCTGTCACCTGGGCCGTACCGCCGATATGGAAGGTCCGCATCGTTAATTGTGTACCCGGTTCACCAATCGACTGCGCGGCGATAACACCGACCGCTTCGCCCATGTTGACCGAGGTACCACGGGCCAAGTCACGACCATAGCACTTCGCACAAACGCCGCCCTTTGACTCGCAGGTCAGAACCGAGCGCACCAGAATCGATGGCACACCGGCCTTCACAATCAAATCGACCGTCGCTTCGTCGATCGCCGTGCCGGGTTCGAGCAGTGTCTTACCGGTTAGCGGATCTTCGATTTCAACGGAGTTCGACCGACCGAGGATACGTTCACCCAAGGTAACGATGACTTCACCGGCATCCACCACTTCGGCAACGGTGATGCCTTTTTGTGTGCCGCAATCATCTTCGACGATCACGCAATCTTGGCTGACATCGACCAGACGACGGGTCAGGTAACCCGAGTTCGCGGTCTTCAATGCCGTATCAGCCAGACCTTTCCGCGCACCATGGGTCGAGTTGAAGTATTCAAGAACCGACAACCCTTCCTTGAAGTTCGAAATGATCGGCGTTTCGATGATTTCACCCGACGGCTTGGCCATCAGGCCGCGCATCCCGGCGAGCTGCTTCATTTGTGCAGCCGAACCCCGGGCGCCCGAGTGAGCCATCATATAGATCGAGTTGATCGAGCGCTGACGACCGGTTTCTTTATCGACACCGGTATCAGAGATCTCTTTCATCATCGCTTCAGCGACGCGGTCCGTACACTGGGCCCAAGCATCAACAACTTTGTTGTACTTTTCACCCTGTGTGATCAGACCATCGATATATTGCTGCTCATACTCTTTCACGAGCTCATGGGTCTTGCCGACCAAGTCTTCCTTGGCTTTCGGGATCACCATGTCGTCCTTACCGAACGAGATCCCAGCCTTACACGCTTCTTGGAAACCAAGCGCCATGACACTGTCGCAGAAAATGACCGTCTCTTTCTGACCGCAGGTCCGGTAGACCGTATCGATCACTTCGGCCACGTCTTTCTTAGTCAGAACGCGGTTGACGAGATCGATCGAGATCAAGGGGCTCTTTGGCAGAATTTCAGACAGCAGCATGCGACCGGCTGTCGTATCGACGCGGCGCACGATCTTTTGACCGTCAGCACCGACATGCGAATAGCGAGCGGTGATTTTTGAATGCAGCGTGATGACCTTATGCTCAAGAGCATGACGAATTTCCGACACGTCGGAGAACACCATGCCTTCGCCCGGCTCACCGATCCGTTCCATCGTGATGTAGTAAATACCCAAGACGATGTCTTGGCTCGGCACGATGATCGGCTTACCGTTTTGCGGGCTCAGAATGTTGTTGGTCGACATCATCAGAACACGGGCTTCAAGCTGAGCTTCCAAGCTCAACGGCACGTGAACGGCCATTTGGTCACCGTCGAAGTCGGCGTTGAACGCCGCGCAAACGAGCGGATGCAATTGAATGGCTTTACCTTCGATCAGCACCGGCTCGAACGCTTGAATGCCCAAACGATGCAAGGTCGGCGCGCGGTTCAAAAGGATCGGATGTTCCCGAATGACTTCATCGAGCACGTCCCACACTTCGCGGCGTTCTTTTTCAACAAGCTTCTTGGCTTGTTTGATCGTCGTCGCCACACCCATTTTATCCAAACGGGCATAGATAAACGGCTTGAACAATTCGAGCGCCATCTTCTTCGGCAAACCGCACTGATGCAGCTTAAGCTCAGGACCAACCACGATCACCGAACGACCGGAGTAGTCAACGCGCTTACCGAGCAAGTTCTGACGGAAGCGACCTTGCTTACCCTTCAGCATGTCGGCCAAGGATTTCAGCGGACGCTTGTTGGCGCCGGTGATAACACGACCACGACGACCGTTGTCGAACAAGGCGTCGACCGATTCTTGCAACATCCGCTTTTCGTTACGGACAATGATGTCCGGCGCGCGCAGCTCGATCAGGCGCTTCAACCGGTTATTCCGGTTGATGACGCGACGATACAGATCGTTCAAGTCCGAAGTCGCGAAACGGCCACCATCCAACGGCACCAACGGGCGGAGTTCCGGTGGGATAACCGGCACCACATCCAGGATCATCCATTCGGGGCGATTGCTCGACTCGATGAAGGATTCGATCACCTTCAAGCGCTTTACGATCTTCTTCGGCTTCAGTTCCGATTTGGTCTCGGCCAATTCGCGCAGCAGTTTCTCATGCTCGCCTTCGAGATCGATGTTGGACAGAAGGGCTTTGATCGCCTCAGCACCGATACCGGCCGAGAAGCTATCGTCGCCGTATTCTTCCTGTGCCCGGTAATAATCTTCTTCCGACAGCAATTGATATTGCTTCAAAGACGTCAGACCAGGCTCGGTTACGACGTAATATTCAAAGTACAATACGCGCTCGAGATCCTTCAAGGTCATGTCGAGCAGCAAACCGATGCGGCTCGGCAATGACTTCAAGAACCAAATATGCGCAACCGGCGCGGCCAGTTCGATATGGCCCATGCGCTCGCGACGCACCTTGGAAAGCGTGACTTCAACGCCGCACTTTTCGCAGGTGATACCGCGATACTTCATGCGCTTATATTTGCCGCACAAGCATTCGTAATCTTTGATCGGACCGAAAATCCGCGCACAGAACAAACCGTCTTTTTCCGGCTTGAAGGTACGGTAGTTAATCGTTTCCGGCTTCTTGATCTCGCCATAAGACCACGACCGGATACGCTCCGGACTCGCAATCGAAATGCGGATTTGTTCGAAGCTCTCGGGTTGCGTCCCGGGGTTGAAGAAATTCATCAACTCTTGGTTCATGACCGTCTACTCCTTATCGCCTGGGCACAATGGGAACTATTCAGAGATATTTTCAAGTTCGACATTGAGCGCCAGAGACCGCATTTCTTTAATAAGAACGTTGAAGGACTCAGGGATGCCGGCTTCGAAGTTATCGTCACCACGGACGATAGACTCGTAAACCTTGGTCCGGCCCGCCACGTCATCCGACTTGACGGTGAGCATTTCTTGAAGCGTGTAGGCTGCGCCATACGCTTGAAGCGCCCACACTTCCATTTCCCCGAACCGCTGACCACCGAACTGTGCTTTACCACCCAACGGTTGTTGCGTGACCAAGCTGTAAGGGCCAATGGAACGAGCATGGATCTTGTCGTCGACAAGATGGTGCAGCTTCAACATATAGATGTAGCCAACGGTGACCTTCCGGTCGAACTTGTCACCGGTCCGGCCGTCATAAAGATCGACCTGACCCGATCCATCGAGACCGGCGAGATCAAGCATGTCGACGATATCGGCTTCGCGAGCGCCATCGAACACCGGCGTTGCAATCGGCACACCGGAGGTCAAGTTGCTGGCCAATTCGATCACCTGATCGTCGTCCAACTCAGCCACTTCATCGGCATATTGATCTTTGCCGTAAATGACTTCGAGCTTGCCGCGGATATCCTGTGCTTTTTGCGATTTTTCTACGGCATTCCGCAGCATATCGCCAATTTGCACGCCCATACCGCGCGATGCCCAACCCAGATGGGTTTCAAGAATCTGACCGACGTTCATCCGCGACGGCACGCCGAGCGGATTGAGCACGAGGTCAACCGCAGTCCCGTCTTCGAGGAACGGCATGTCTTCGACCGGCATAATCCGGGAGATAACCCCCTTGTTGCCGTGACGACCGGCCATCTTATCGCCTGGTTGCAGCTTACGCTTCACGGCGACGAAGACTTTGACCATTTTCAAAACCCCTGGCGGCAATTCATCACCGCGTTGGAGTTTTTCAATCTTGCCTTCAAACCGCTTACGCAGCGCCGCCTTCGAATCTTCGAATTGCTTATGCAGCGCTTCAACCGATTCCATGGCGTCTTCGTCAGCAACGGCAATTTGCCACCACTGACCGCGCGACAACATTTCAAGCGTTGCTTCGGTGACGGTGTCGTTTTTCTTCACGCCGGATGGGCCGCTGGCCACTTTACGATCCAGCAACAACGGCTTCAAACGACCATAGATATTGCGTTCGAGAATGCTTTGCTCGTCTTCACGGTCTTTCGACAGACGTTCAATTTCTTCCCGTTCGATGGCCACCGCACGTTCGTCTTTATCGACGCCGTGGCGGTTGAACACACGCACTTCAACGATCGTCCCGGCAACCCCTGGCGGCAAGCGCAAGGAGGTGTCGCGCACGTCAGACGCTTTTTCACCAAAGATGGCGCGCAAGAGCTTTTCTTCCGGCGTCATCGGGCTTTCGCCCTTTGGCGTGATCTTACCGACCAAAATATCGCCCGGCTGCACTTCGGCACCGATATAGACGATCCCGGCTTCGTCAAGATTGCGCAGACCTTCTTCACCGACGTTCGGAATATCGCGGGTGATTTCTTCCGGGCCCAACTTCGTATCACGGGCCATGACTTCAAATTCCTCGATATGGATCGAGGTAAAGACGTCATCGCGCACGATCCGTTCCGAGATCAGGATCGAGTCTTCGAAGTTGTAACCATTCCACGGCATGAACGCGACCAGCGCATTCCGACCGAGCGCCAACTCACCCAATTCCGTCGATGGGCCATCGGCGATGATATCACCTTTCAATAGCACATCGCCCACCTTCACCAACGGACGTTGGTTGATGCAGGTGTTTTGGTTGGAGCGTTGGAACTTCTTCAAGCGATAGATATCGACACCGGCAGAGCCCGGATCAACATCTTCGGTCGCGCGGATAACGATACGGGTCGCATCCACTTGGTCGACGATACCGGTCCGACGCGCAACGATGGCGGCCCCGGAATCCCGGGCCACAACCTTTTCCATGCCGGTCCCGACGTAAGGCGCTTCAGCCTTAACGAGCGGCACGGCTTGGCGTTGCATGTTCGATCCCATCAGCGCGCGGTTGGCGTCATCGTTTTCCAAGAAAGGAATGAGCGAAGCCGCCACAGACACCACCTGCTTCGGCGAGACGTCCATGTAATCGATGGTTTCACGTGGCGCCAAATGCTGTTCACCCGCCTGACGGCAGGTCACCAGATCTTCGGCCAAACGACCGCTTGCATCCAATTCGGCATTGGCCTGCGCGATGACGTATTTGCCTTCTTCCATCGCCGACAAGTAATGCACTTCATCGGTGACCAAGCCATCGACAACTTTCCGATACGGGGTCTCGATGAAACCGTATTTATTCACGCGCGCATAGGTGGCGAGCGAGTTGATCAGACCGATATTCGGACCTTCCGGTGTTTCAATCGGGCAGATCCGGCCATAATGCGTGGTGTGAACGTCGCGCACTTCGAAACCGGCGCGTTCACGCGTCAGACCACCTGGGCCCAAGGCCGAAAGACGACGCTTGTGGGTGATTTCCGACAACGGATTGGTTTGGTCCATGAACTGGCTGAGCTGCGACGATCCAAAGAATTCGCGCACGGCAGCGACAGCCGGTTTGGCGTTGATCAAATCATGGGGCATGACGGTGTCGATATCGACCGAGCTCATGCGTTCGCGGATCGCCCGCTCCATCCGCAATAAGCCGACGCGATATTGATTTTCCATCAATTCACCGACAGACCGAACACGACGGTTGCCCAAGTGGTCGATATCGTCGATATCGCCCTTGCCGTCTTTAAGATCGACCAGCGTTTTGACAACCGACAGGATATCTTCCTTACGCAACACCCGAACGCTGTCGTCGCAATCGAGGCTGAGGCGCATGTTGATCTTAACACGACCGACCGATGACAAGTCATAACGCTCGGCGTCAAAGAACAAGCCTTTGAACAACGCTTCGGCGGTCTCCCGGGTCGGCGGTTCACCGGGGCGCATAACCCGATAGATTTCGGCCAAGGCATGCTCATAGCCCTGAACCTTATCGGCAGCCAAGGTATTGCGGATATAAGCGCCGATGGTGACGTGATCGATATCCAGCACGCGCACGTCGGAGTATCCGGCTTTCTCCAGCAGAGCCAGGTGATCGGGGGTCAGCTCCTCGCCGGCTTCAACGAAGATCCGACCATTCTTTTCATCGATCATATCTTCGGCAGCATAGCGACCATAGACTTCCTCGACCGGCAGCAAAATTTGCTTCAAGCCATCGGTCGCGAGCTTCTTGGCGATACGCGGGGTAATTTTCTTACCGGCTTCAACGACCACTTCGCCATTTTCGGCATTGATCAGATCGAAGGTCGGCTTCGTCCCGCGCCAACGCTCAGCTTCAAACGCCACGCGCCAGCCACCTTTTTCGCGAACGAACAAGGTCTTGTTATAGAAATGATCGAGAATATTCTCGGCCGTCAGTCCGAGCGCATACAAGAACGTCGTCACCGGCAATTTACGGCGACGGTCGATGCGCACATGGACGATATCTTTGGCATCAAATTCAAAGTCGAGCCACGAGCCGCGATACGGGATAACCCGTGCTGCGAACAAGAACTTGCCCGATGAATGGGTTTTACCGCGGTCATGATCGAAGAACACGCCCGGGCTTCTGTGCATCTGGCTGACGATAACACGCTCGGTCCCGTTGATCACGAACGTGCCGTTGTCGGTCATGAGCGGGATGTCGCCCATGTAAACGTCTTGTTCCTTAATATCGAGAACAGACCGCGCACCGGTATCTTCATCAACCTCGAATACGATGAGGCGGAGTGTCACACGCAACGGCGCGGCATAGGTCATATCCCGCTGTTGACATTCTTCGACATCATATTTCGGGTCTTCCAGTTCATAGCGCACGAACTCTAACGAGGCTGTGCCGCTGAAATCACTGATCGGGAAAACCGACTTGAAAACGCCCTGCAGGCCATCGTTGACACGCTGCGGTGCCGGAATGTCCGTTTGCAGAAACTGGTCGTAGGAGCTTTTCTGGACCTCGATGAGGTTGGGCATACTCACGACTTCGGTGATGTGACCGAAAGTTTTGCGAACCCGTTTGCGACCAGTGAAGGAAGTTGCCATGCTTCGTCCTCGTATGAGCTTCGCGTGCCACCGCTTAAAACGGCAACAACCGCCCCCGAAATGCACGCTCAGGAAACGGCTGCCTTGGGGATGAACTACCCCGTCTTAAAGACAGCTAAGGCTGGCAAGAAAAAGCCGTCGCTTTTCCTGCCAGCCGTCGCCAATAACAAACTACTTAAGCTCGACTTTCGCGCCGGCTTCTTCAAGCAGCTTTTTGATCTTCTCGGCTTCGTCTTTGGACACGCCTTCCTTAACAGGCTTCGGTGCGCCTTCAACGAGGTCCTTAGCTTCTTTCAAGCCAAGGCCGGTAACCGTACGTACTTCTTTAATGACGTTGATCTTCTTGTCGCCAGCGTTGGCAAGAATAACGTCAAAGGTGTCTTTTGCTTCTTCAACAGGAGCAGCAGGACCACCAGCAACGGCTGCAACAGCAACCGGAGCAGCAGCGGATACGCCCCACTTTTCTTCCAGAAGTTTCGACAATTCAGCAGCTTCGAGAACCGTCAAGGATGACAGATCTTCAACCAGCTTTTCGAGTTTCGACATTGTAAAAGGTCCTTCCAATCAAACTTTTCAGATAAAGATTTAGGCCGCTTCGTCTTTTGCGCCGTAAGCGCCAAAAACCCGAGCCAACTGTGCTGCCGGTGCCTGTACAACGCCCGCAATGCGGGTCGCTGGGGTTTGGATCATGCCAAGCAACTTGGCGCGGAGCTCGTCCAAAGACGGCAGTTCCGCAAGTGCCTTCACATTCTGGGTGTCGAGAGCGGTATCGCCCATAACGCCACCAAGGATGATCAGCTTGTCGTTGCTTTTCGCAAAATTTACCAAAACCTTAGGCGCCGCAACCGGATCATCAGAATATCCAATTGCGGTTGGACCGGTGAGCAAGTCGGCTATGGGTTCACATTTGGTGCCCTGAAGCGCAAGCTTGGCGAGCCGGTTCTTCGTCACTTTGAAGCTGCCGCCCGCGTCCCGCATTTTGTTGCGGAGGTTCGTCATCTCGGCGACCGTAAGGCCGGAGTAGTGCGCGACTACAACGACCGAAGTCGACGAAAAGACGTCCTTCAGCGAGCCAATCAGCTCCTCTTTCTGGACTCGATCCATACTCGTCTCCGACTTCTCGGACTGGAGGTCGACGCATCGATCCACCCAATCCAGGTTTAAGCCACATGGTCCCGTCTGGGTCGCCCTAAGCCGATCTGACTTAAGACTGTCACACGTCCATGCCATACAAAGACCCTGCCCTGGCGATACAAGTCCGATATCCTGGCTTTGTACCGTCCTGACGCGCGCCCCGATTGCTCGGTTTGCGCCGGAAACCGTCCTCATAGCCCGCGTCCGGAGCCACGCTGACGCCCAAGTCTCCTGCCGGCCACTCATCGGGCGTTGCCACCCTGAAGTGATTAAGTTTTGGCCCTAGGGCCGCAACACCTGCAATCTCGGACAGGTTGAGCCGTCCCTTTCAGGAGCGGCTCAGTTCCCGTAGGTCCGGTTAAGGCATGCCTCGTGCCGGAAGAACCCCACGGAAAACTATACCGACGTCGTCAAGCCCTTAGGCCAGAACGGTCGTCAGATCCACTTTCACCCCAGGCCCCATGGTGGAGCTCAGAGCCAATTTCTTCATATAGGTGCCTTTGACGCCTGCTGGCTTCGCTTTGGAAACCGCATCGACCAAAGCCTTGATATTGGCAACAATGGCGGCTTCATCGAAGCTTGCCTTGCCAACACCAGCATGGATGATCCCGGCTTTTTCAACACGGAATTCAACCTGGCCACCTTTAACACTTTTGACCGCGCCGGCAACGTCAGCCGTTACCGTGCCGAGCTTTGGATTTGGCATCAGACCACGGGGGCCGAGCACTTTACCCAAACGACCGACCACAGCCATCATGTCCGGGGTCGCGATGCAACGATCAAAGTCGATCTCGCCCTTCAGGATGGCATCAGCCAGATCTTCAGCGCCAACGACTTCAGCACCAGCAGCCTTCGCCGCTTCCGCTTTGTCACCACGAGCAAACACAGCAACGCGAACGCTTTTGCCGGTGCCGCTTGGCAGGTTGACGACGCCACGAACCATTTGGTCGGCATGGCGTGGATCAACGTTCAGATTCAAGGCCACTTCGACGGTTTCGTCGAATTTGGCTTGAGCCCGATCTTTGATCAATTTCACAGCTTCAGAAACCGGATAAAAAGCATTGCGATCAATGCCTTCACGGGATTTTACAACTTTTTTGCCTACTTTTGTCATGCCGCTTACTCCACAACCTCAAGGCCCATGGAGCGGGCCGACCCAGCCACAATCTTCATCGCCGCTTCGATATCGTTGGCGTTCAGATCTTGCATTTTCGCCAGCGCAACTTCACGCACTTGAGCGCTCGTCACCTTGCCGACCTTATCGCGGCCCGGCTTGTCGGAGCCCTTCTTAATACCCGAAGCCTTTTGCAGCAGGTATGTCACCGGCGGCGTCTTGGTCTCGAAGGTAAAAGTCTTATCGGCATAGGCCGTAATCACGACCGGGATCGGCATGCCTTTTTCGAGTTGCTGCGTGGCGGCGTTGAACGCTTTGCAGAACTCCATGATATTCAAACCGCGTTGACCCAAAGCCGGGCCGATCGGCGGTGATGGATTTGCAGCGCCGGCAGGCACCTGCAATTTAATGTAACCGGTAATCTTCTTCGCCATAACTTTCCCTTTCAACACCCCAATCGGGGCTTTCCTTACCAGAGGGCCGTGGTACGGCTTGGCCAGCCTCCCACGGGTTCTTCGACCTTACGGAACCTCCGTTACGCCGAATGCGGCCCCAGACTACCTGCCCGGGACCGTGTTCTCCTACCCAATCAGGCCTTTTGGACCTGACCGTATTCCAATTCAACCGGCGTCGCGCGTCCAAAGATAGACACTGCAACCTTAAGCCGGGACCGCTCCTCGTCCACTTCCTCGACAACGCCGGTGAAGCTGTTGAACGGACCGTCGATAACCTGAACCTGCTCGCCGACCTCGTAATTGACCGAGGACTTCGGATGCTCGACCCCGTCAGCCACTTGGCGCAGGATGCTTTCGGCTTCCCGATCGGTGATCGGCGCAGGCTTGCCTTGGGCGCCCAAAAAGCCGGTCACCTTAGGCGTATTCTTAATCAAATGGAAGGTCTCATCGTTCATGACCATTTTGGCCAGAACATAGCCGGGGAAAAACTTCCGCTCCGACGTCACCTTCTTACCTTTACGAACTTCCGTCACTTCCTCGGTCGGGACCAGGACATCTTCGACAAGATGCTGCAACTGGTGCTGATCGACCTGATCGCGGATCGACTGGGCGACCTTTTTCTCAAACCCGGAATAGGCATGAACTATATACCAACGCGCCGTCGCCATACCTGTTAGCCTCCGATCGTCAATATTTTTTCGACGCCAAACAGCAGAGCTTGGTCCACCAGCAGGAAGAAGATGGCCATAATGGTCGCCATGATAAACACCATAACGGTGGTAATCAGGGCTTCCCTGCGAGTCGGCCACGTCACCTTCGAGGCTTCGCGCTTGACTTCCCGGATGAACTCTATCGGACTGGTTTTAGCCATTTCTGCCCACTATCAACACAAAGTCGCAGCCGCCTAAGGCTTCCTTTTTCACAAAGGAGCCGGACGTCTGCTTTGTCAATTCTCTACACCGTTTGGCAGGAGAGGCGGGACTCGAACCCACAACCCCCGGTTTTGGAGACCGGTGCTCTACCAATTGAGCTACACTCCTATCCATCCATAACCTATTGATAGATCATGGATTTATGATCTTGCTATCCCCGGAAAGCGCAGCGCGGTTCCAAAACGACAAAATCGGTTACAAACGGTTTTATACAGCCGCGCCGTCAGAAAGCAACAGCTTTGTTGTTACCAGACGACATAGGCCGGGCCATCGGGCCCGACCTACGGCATTTAACAAGAACTTGAATTACTTCAAGATTTTCGCGACGACGCCGGCGCCGACGGTACGACCGCCTTCACGGATAGCGAAGCGCAGACCTTCGTCCATAGCGATCGGCACGATCAGCTCGACTTCAAGCTGCACGTTATCGCCTGGCATAACCATTTC
>JBBCIP010000098.1:0-2404 GCA_037189785.1 Alphaproteobacteria bacterium | reverse complement strand
CCAAGATCTCGGCTTTGCGATAGGGTTCTTTATTCAATACGAAATCCGGGCGCTCGTTGCCGTTTTCATCAAATCGCAATTCGTAAAACGCCGCCTTGCCCAAACCGGAGCGCTTGATCGTTTTCAGAAATTGTTTTGGGATGATCATGTCGGTGTCGACATTGACCATCGGCAAAGGTGCGGCAATCCCGCTGATCTTGGTAAATTTTTCCATGACTAGTCCTTTACCGTTTAAAACTGCCGCACATCGATCAAATGACCAGCAATCGCTGCTGCTGCCGCCATCGCCGGACTCATCAAATGGGTCCGCCCGCCGGCTCCTTGTCGCCCTTCGAAATTGCGGTTCGAAGTTGAGGCGCAACGCTCGCCCGGCTCCAACTTGTCGGGGTTCATGGCCAGACACATCGAGCACCCTGGTTCACGCCACTCGAACCCGGCTTCTAAGAATATACGATCAAGCCCTTCTTCTTCAGCTTGATGCTTGACCAAGCCAGAGCCCGGCACGATCATCGCGCCGACATGACCGGCAACTTTGCGACCGCGCACCACATTGGCCGCCGCCCGCAAATCTTCGATCCGGCTGTTGGTGCAGGACCCGATGAACACGCGATCAATTTTGACGTCTTCCAATTTGGTGCCCGCGGTCAGACCCATATAGGACAACGACCGTTCAATCGCTTTGCGTTTGCCGTCATCAGCCGCATCGGCCGGATTTGGAACATAGCCTGTGATCGGCAACACATCTTCGGGACTCGTGCCCCAGGTCACTTGCGGCGCGATATCACGGGCATGCAGGCGCACGATTTTATCAAAATGCGCACCGTCATCGCTGTGAAGTGTCCGCCAATACGCAACGGCTTGCTCAAACACAGCCCCTTTGGGCGCATAAGGACGGCCGTTGACATAGGCGAACGTAATGTCGTCGGGCGCGATCAATCCGGCGCGCGCGCCGCCTTCGATCGCCATATTGCACACCGTCATGCGGCCTTCCATCGACAGCCCGCGCATAACCGATCCGGTATATTCGATAACGTGGCCGGTACCGCCGGCGGTGCCGATTTTGCCGATCACCGCAAGCGTCACATCCTTGCCGCTGACCCCAGTCCCCAGCGTGCCGTCCACATCCACCTGCATGTTTTTGGACCGCTTCAGGATCAAGGTTTGCGTCGCCAACACATGTTCGACTTCGGATGTGCCGATCCCAAACGCCAACGCACCGAACGCGCCATGGGTCGCCGTATGGCTATCACCACACACCACTGTGGTGCCGGGTAAGGTGAAGCCTTGTTCTGGCCCGGTCACATGAACGATGCCCTGCCGGATATCCATCATCGGAATATAAGGCACGCCAAAGTCTTTGCAGTTGCGATCCAATGCTTCGAGCTGGATGACCGATTCCGGATCGTCGATTTTGGTCGCACGATCCGGCGTTGTCGGGACGTTATGATCCGGCACCGCCAGGGTTGCATCAGGGCGCCGCACTGTCCGTCCGGCAACACGTAGACCTTCGAACGCTTGTGGGCTCGTTACTTCATGAACGAGATGGCGATCGATATAGATCGTCGAGGTCCCGTCCTCTTGGGCTTCGACCACATGGGCGTCCCAAATTTTGTCGTAGAGCGTACGTGCTTTCACCATGGTACTCGCTTTGCTGTGGCGTTGATCAAAGTCAGATAGTCACCCAAATGGGAACAGAGCGTTGCCGGAGCAAGGCCGGAAATAAAAAGGTCCGGCCCCCGTTTCCGGGTCCGGACCTTGATTTTCAAGAGCCGCGACCCGCGTCGGGCCGCCTCTGGGATGTGTTACTTGTCACCCGTGACGGCGGCGCGATAATCCTTCTTCTCGGTAATTCGAGCGCGTTTGCCGGTTAGGCCACGGAGGTAATAAAGCTTCGCGCGACGCACGCGGCCACGACGCAACACTTCGATGCGGTCAACAGCCGGTGCATAAAGCGGGAACACACGCTCCACACCTTCGCCAAAGGAGATCTTGCGAACCGTGAAGGCTGCGTTGATCGTGCCGCCTTTGCGGGCGATGCAAACGCCTTCGAACGCCTGCAGACGCTCACGCGTGCCTTCGACCACCTTCACCCACACCTTAAGCGTGTCGCCGGGCGCGAAATCAGGGATGGTCTTGCTCGTGGTCAGTCTTTCGACTTCTTGCACTTCGAGCTTCTGAAGAATGTTCATCTTAGCCGTCCTCGTTCTTCCTAGTCGTCTTTGTCCTTCAGAACCTTCGTCTTTTGAGGATCCCGAGCCTTATATGCGGCCCAAAGATCCGGACGCCGATCCCGCGTTACCTGTTCCGCCATAGCCTGCCGCCATGCGCGGATCTTACCGTGATTCCCCGAGGTCAAGACCTCCGGGATCCCCCGTCCCTCCCAAACCTGGGGCCGGGTATAGTG
>JBBCIP010000097.1:0-2199 GCA_037189785.1 Alphaproteobacteria bacterium | reverse complement strand
CGGCCATGGGATTACAGAACGTTATAATGCTATCAGAGTCGAGACCGATGATCCCATCATGGCTGGACACCAGGATCATTTCTACCTGCTTTTTGGTGGTGGATAGTTGCCGGGTCCGTTCGCCTACTTCTAAGCTAATGCGCCGACTTTCACGGATACGAGCCAACATATAAGCCGTGAGCAGCAGTGTAAAAGACAAGCCGATCAGCAATATGAAATAGGTCGTGGGTTGCGTGCGCAGGTTATAATGTCCAGTCGCAGGGATAATGCTGATCAACCATTCGCGACCAGCCATGTTAATGGTGCGGCGTTCGATGAGTGTATTTTCTGCCTGATAACTTCTTAGAATTTGTTCCGTTGAAGTTGAGATGAGGCGAGACGGGAAAACATATAAATAGTCTGCAACATCGGTTTCGCTGGTCAGATCTTGCAAAATAATGTGGACCCCAAGTGGATCGAGTGGTTTGATCGCTGCATGAACAAACTCTCGTAACGGGATGACCGCGGCAACATATCCTTCCATGCGCTCAAGAACTTTTCTGCTGCCTTCCGTCGGCGCATATCGTCGATAGACCGGAGCATACAATATAACACCGGCGTTTTGCGGTCTATCCATAAGCAAAGTGACCCGAGGGGTTGCGGTAACCTGCCGGGTTTCTCGTGCGGTCATGAGTGTTTTGCGGCGCAGTGGATCGGATGCTAAATCAAGACCGATGACTTTTTTATTTTCTTCATACGGCTCCACATAATATACCGGCAAATAGTACATACGTTCATCTTGGCGGGTCGGGACATTGGGAGTGGCCATATCCCTAATCATAAAATTCGGTGTTTCTTTTTTCGCCAGCGCTTCAAAATCTTGCCGATTGGCATTGGAAACCTCGGGTATCCATTCGACATTTTTTACGTAAGGATAATCGCGAAGAATTTGTGAGCTGAATTCATGGAATTCTTCGCGGTCAACATCTAAAGAAGCGCGATAGTAGGTGATGAGATTGTTGAGAATAGTCGTGCTGCGTTCTGCACTCATTTGCAGCATAGCAATACGATCGCGAGCTGCCGCGCCAAATTTGCGTTCTAATTCTGTTTCGGATGCTTTTTGAAAAGACCAAGCAAAGAAACCGGTGGCTCCAATCCCTATCATGAACGTTATTAAGATGAACAGATAGTCACCGCGCCAAGCTTTCAGGATACTAGTAGCCACGTTTAACCATTAACTCCCCTGCCACCCGAGATTACACCCTGTCCACTCATATTCAATGATATGGAATAAAAAAGCTCAAAACGTCAAGAATTTTGAAATTTCGTAGTGTAAAAAGCTATATAATATATGTAAATTAGAATATAAAATTATAATTTATTAAATTTAAAATAGTTTTTTGTTAAACTTTTAATTTCTCGGTTGCTTGATTCAAAAGGCGATACAGTTCCTCTATTTCGTTGACACCTATAGCTTTTTCTATATCCCGATAAATCGCTTCAGAATGCGGCGCGATTTTCGAAACCAAGCTACGGCCGCGACTGGTGATTGTGATGACAAAGCGACGCTGATCAGTTGCGACGGTTGAGCGGGAAACCCATCCTTCCGCGATCAAAAGCTTCAGGATTCTGGATAGGCTTGGCATCATAATATTGCTACGATCCGCAAGTTCCGTCGTTTCAAGCCCATTATATTCCATCAGTACCCGCAACACGCGCCATTGTTGTTCAGTGACGCCATGTTTTTGCAGAATTGGTCGAAATCTGTTCATGACCGCTTCGCGTGTACGCATCAACGCCATTGGCAGGGAGCGGTCGAAATTTCTCACGGTTTAAATATCCTCGTCCACGATGCCGTTTTTCAGTATGCCGATATCAGGACAGGAGATTTCCACAGTATCACCAGGTTTTAGATACTTCGGCGGATCAAACCTGGCGCCTGCACCAATCGGCGTTCCCGTTGCTATAACATCTCCTGGTTTCAGTCGATAGAAAATTGACAGATAATGAACCAAATAACGGAATGGGAACATCAGATTTTCAGTGTTGTCATTTTGGCGTAATTCGCCATTGACGTGGGTTTGTATGGCCAGATGGTCATAATCGGGAATGGCGGCGGCGGGGACCAGCCCTGGCCCCAATGCGCCTGATTTCTCAAAATTCTTGCCTTGGGTGACGTTGAACTTTGCATGGCGCAACCAGTCGCGGATCGATCCTTCG
>JBBCIP010000096.1:0-2171 GCA_037189785.1 Alphaproteobacteria bacterium | reverse complement strand
ACCAAGCTTTGGCTTCGATCGGCTTCCGCTTCTAAGATAAGCCGAAGCCTAACCACACCAGCTATTATAACGAACGGCCTCAGTCCAATCTGAGGCCGTTTCTTTTTGTCTAAGGCATGGGGGTCAAATCCTGCGAATCCCCGCCAGATGCGATAACCTATTAATATTACTAAAGAAAGGGCCCTATTCCGGCCATAGTCTGGTCATGTCATGACCTTCATTCGGCAACAACTGCCACATCAAAGCCACACTGTGTGTTCCAATTACAACAAAGCAGATTTTGTGTCTGAATATCTAAATAACTCAATTGCTTGTGGTCCTCCATATCGGCTTAGGTCTGGGGGCGGCAGGTTGCCGCGAGTACCACAGTAACGCGCATCAGTTGCGTCATGAGTTGAAAGGAAACGATAATGCGTAAGACGGTTATAGCAGCCGCACTTCTCGCCACGGGCATCACCAGCAGCGCTTTTGCACAATCATCAACCACTCCGTTCAGCGGCCTCTATTTCGGCGGCCAAGTCGGTTATGACAGCTATAAAGCCGACTATAATGTTGGCGGCATCAGCGGCGATTTCGGTTTGGATGGTATCCAAGGCGGCATTTTTGCCGGTTATAACTTCCGCATGGACAATTTCGTGCTCGGTCTCGAAGGTCAATTCGGCCTGAGCGATGCCGACAGCACATTTTCTGACGGGATCGACACCATTACAACCCGCGCCAAAGAAAGCTACAGCCTGACAGCCCGTGCTGGTGCCTTGATCACAGATAGCACCTTGGCCTATGTGCACGGTGGCTGGGTTAAAACCAAATTCAAAATTTCCGACGGGTTCGTATCCGATAGCGGTCGCTTGGACGGCTGGAAATTGGGCGTTGGTCTTGAAACCTTAATCAGCGAAACCGTCAGCCTGCGTGCTGAATACGCGTATAGCGATTACGAAAACACCGGCATCATCGAGCCGAAGAACAGCGCCTTCCAACTGGGTCTGGCCTGGCACTTCTAAGCCGACCAGCCCTGTTGTTATGAATGAAACTGCCCTAAAGCAATTTAGGGCAGTTTTTTTGGCTAATAGCCTGCCGTTTTATTGTCATAGTTTTTCGCCATTAATCATAAAGGACGGCCAAAGACGTCGGCGTGTGTGAGGAGTCTATACCAATGCGGCATGTGTCGAACCGCCCATTTCGAACCATTCAGACTCTGGGCCTCGCACTGATTGCCGGCACCATGAGCGCTGCCCTGTCACCGGCCAAGGCCCAAAACGTCGACGAAGCGACCTTTAGCGTTCAAATAGAAAATGACATGTTCGCCAGCAATGACGATCAGCATTACACCAATGGTATTCGCTTATCCTATTTAACCAAAGCCCGTAGCTGTTCACCCGGAGAGCCCTGTATATCCGGTTTTTTGCGTGATCTAGCATCCTTCATCCCGAGCTTTAAAGATGGCGAACAGCATCGGGTGTCCTACTCGCTCGGCCAGAACATGTACACGCCGAGCGATATTTCGGACCCCAATTTGCGCCGTGGCGATCGGCCTTATGCGGGATGGCTTTATGGGTCGATTGGCTTTGTCAGCAAGAACACGTATCAAAACAATGATCGTAAAAAATACAACCGGATCGATAACCTGGAATTGACACTTGGCATTGTCGGACCGTGGTCCTTGGCGTCGACTGTACACAAAGGCTGGCACGATCTATTTAATTTCGATGCTCCCAAAGGCTGGAGCCATCAACTGCATAACGAGCCCGGCGTGGTTTTGACCTATGAACGGATTTGGCAATTTAAGCGACAACCGGAGATTTTCCCGGGCCTTGAAGCCGAACTCGCACCAAGTGTCGGCGTTGCCGTCGGCAATGTTTATACCCATGCCGCCGCCGGGGCTCGGATCCGTGTCGGTAAAAACATACCTGACGACTATGGCCCCCCACGTATCCGTCCAAGTCTTCCAGGGTCTGATTATTTTGAACCACGCAGCAAGCTTGGCTTCTATGCCTTCGCCGGTCTGGAAGGGCGTGCTGTCGCCAGAAATATATTTCTCGACGGCAATACCTTCCGCGACAGCCCGAGCGTCAAGAAGAATCATTTCGTCGGCGATCTACAATTCGGCGCAGCGCTCGTCGCCCCCAGATATGGCTTCTTGCCGCCGTTCCGCCTGTCCTATACTTATATTT
>JBBCIP010000095.1:0-6231 GCA_037189785.1 Alphaproteobacteria bacterium | reverse complement strand
CCGGCTGCCGCCTACAGCGAACGGCAAGTGGCTTATGACGAGGCACTCCGCCGCATGACCGAAGGGCTGATGAAATACCAAAGCGGCCTTGGTGGCAAAGGCGGCCTGGCCCTTGACGGTGGCGTCTACTAAAGGCTTGATAAGGCTTTCCCGATCGCGGAGCGCCGATGCCTGAAACGCCCAATAGTCCTGAAACAGCCCATCTGATTGTTGTGCCGGATGCCACGGTTCCCCATCGCGGAACGTTGATCGTCGGCGCTCAACGCTATCCCTGCGCCATCGGCAAAGCCGGTGTCACTGCCGAGAAACGCGAAGGCGACCATAAAAGCCCAATCGGCCGCTACCCATTACGGCGGGTGTTCTATCGCCCGGATGTGTTTAAGACACCCCCCTCAACCGCCCTCCCGATCCAGGCCATCGGTCCCAATGATGGTTGGTGCGATGATCCGGCTTTGCCCGATTATAATCGCCCGGTGGCCCTGCCGTTCGCCGGGAGCCATGAAAAGCTGTGGCGCGACGACCGGGTTTATGACCTGGTGATCGAAATCGGCTATAACGACGACCCGCCGGTGCCGGGACGGGGCAGCGCCATTTTCCTGCACATCGCCCGCCCGGATTTTTCCGGCACCGAAGGCTGTGTCGCCCTGCCGCTTGATGATGTGCTTGAAATTATTCGTGATTTAGATAGCAATAGCACTATTGCCATCTTGGCGTCATGACGTCACTGCGTCAGGCACGGCTGCCGAAAATGGCGGTGCCGACGCGGACATGGGTGGCGCCGAGGGCAATGGCGGTCTCGTAATCGCCGCTCATGCCCATGCTCAAGTCTGATAAGCCATTCCGCTGCGCGAGCTTCGACAACAACGCGAAATGGAGCGACGGTTCATCATCGACCGGCGGGATACACATCAAGCCGACGATGGGCAGGCCGAGCTCATCACGGCATAAGCGCACAAAGGCGTCGGTGTCTTGCGGCAGGATACCGGCCTTTTGCTCCTCGGCTCCGGTATTGACTTGGATGAAGCAACGCCGCGTAACCCCTTGCGCCTTGAATTCCTCGCTTAACGCCCGGGCCAATTTTTCGCGGTCGACGGTCTCAATCACGTCAAACAGCGCCACCGCATCATGGACTTTATTGGTCTGCAATGGGCCGATCAGATGCAACTCGATATCCGGAAACTCGGCCTTGAGGCTCGGCCATTTTCCTTGCGCTTCTTGCACCCGGTTCTCCCCGAACAATCGCTGACCGGCGTCCAGCACCGGACGGATCGCGTCGGCGTCATGGGTTTTCGAGACCGCCACCAATTGAACAGACCCAGACCCAGACCCAGGCCCATCCCCGCGCCGCGCCGCTTTTTCGGCTTTGGCGATTGCCGTTTTGACTTGGGTAAAATTTCCGGCCACTTTGGCTGCTATGAGGTTCGAGGTCGTCATGGGTCGCACTGCTCTGATTGAATTTGCGGAAACGTTGACCACACGAGATGTGCGGGGTCAAGCCCTGCCGCGGTTATGGTTCATGACCGATAGGGCTCGGGTGCCCGATCCCCTGGCTGTGATCGACACACTTCCACCCGGCAGCGGAATCGTGCTGCGCGACTATGCATATAACAGTCGTCCGGCACTCGCAATGGCACTGGCACAGCACGCACGACAGCGCGGCTTAGTCCTTGTCGTCGGCAGCGATGAAACATTGGCGCAGCGTGTGGGGGCCGCCGGGGTGCATCTGCCGGAACGCGATCTTGATCGCCTGACAACAGTGCGCGGCGCCCACCCGAGCTGGCTGATCACCGCCGCCGCCCATAGTGCCGATGCTGTCGCCCGCAGTGCCGACGGCGGCGCCGACGCCGCCTTTCTGTCACCGATCTTCGCCACCGCCAGTCATCCGGGATCACCGTATCTTGGTGTTCAGACGGTACAAAAAATCGTCTCAACCACGACCCTGCCGATCATCGCGCTTGGCGGGATTGATGCGACGACCATCCCAGAGCTCAAAACAACACCGATCGCCGGAATTGCGGCGATCGGTGCCTTGTTGTCTTAAGCAAATTATATTTAGATCTGGAAATCGGGCTGAACGATGCCGCGCTTGATCTTGCGGGCTTCGAGCGAGAAGTTTTCTCGCACGTAATCGACCACTTGACGCACACTGTCTTCGATCGACTGGGCGGCGGTATCGAGCACCAGATCCGGGTGCTCGGGCGCTTCATAGGGCGCCGAGATCCCGGTGAAGTCGGCAATCTCGCCCGCCCGGGCTTTTTTATAAAGGCCCTTGGGATCGCGACTTTCGCAAGTCGCCACATCGGCCTTCACATAGACTTCATGGAAACGATCCCGAGCTGCGGCCCGCGCCCGGTCACGGTCCGACCGATAGGGCGAGATGAACGACGCAATGGCGATCGCGCCCGACCGCGCGAACAACGCCGCCACTTCACCGATACGGCGAATATTTTCGGCGCGATCTTCCGGCGAGAAGCCGAGGTTGGCGTTTAGGCCATGACGAATGTTATCGCCGTCCAACACATAAGCTTGATAGCCGAGCGCGAACAAACGGGTTTCGAGTTCAAGGGCAATGGTCGATTTCCCGGCCCCCGACAAACCGGTGAGCCAGATCACACCACCGGCATGACCGTTGCGGTCTTCCCGCGCCGGTGTGGTCACGCGATGCTCAACCATCTGCACATTTGTGGATGCAACCGTCACCAATTTGCGTTGGTCGGCATAACCATCCATGCTGATGATACCGCCACCGGCGATATCGTAATTGTCGATCAACACAAACCGACCGGTGCGCGCAACATCTTCGTAGTTATCAAGCGCGACCAGTTTTTTAGCGCGCAACACAATTTCCGCCACTGTGTTGCGTTCAACGCTTGCACTATTCGCCGATGACAAATCACCGGTATCGATGACTTTGCGAATTTCTTGAACTTGAACTTGGGTTTCCGTCGTCGCCAATTTCATTTTGTAACGCTTGCCGACCGTCAACGGCTCGCGCCCCAACCAGAATATGCGGGCGCAGAACACATCGCTTTCAATCGGTGCGTTGGTGTCATGGCTGGCCACGTCGCCACGTTCGACGAAAATCTGTTCGTCCAAAGTGATGCCGACCGATTGACCGGCAATGGCTTCGGTTGGTTGCTCCAGCACACTCCAGGCTTCGATCGATTTGATGCGCACTTTTTTGTTGGATGGCGAGAACAACAACGTATCGCCGACTTGCAAACGCCCGGTTTCAATCCGCCCGGCGATGATGCGACGGTCATCAAATTTATAAACGTCTTGCACCGGGAAGCGGAGCGGTTGTTCCACCGGCTTGGTCACTTCGGCAAAACTGTCGAGCGCTTCGACCAAGGTCGGGCCTTTGTACCATGGTGCGCGTTCGGACCGGCCGACCATGTTGTCGCCATCGCGCGCAGACACCGGGATCATATAGGTCGGCTCGACACCGAAGCTTTTCAGATACGCCCGAAATTCTTTTTCAATGGCGTTGAACTTCGCTTCGTCGAAATCGACCAAGTCCATTTTATTGACGGCGATGGCGATCTGCCGCACACCCAAAAGATGCAACAAATAGCCATGGCGTTTGGATTGTTCTTGAATGCCTTCATGGGCATCGATCACCAGCACCGCCGCATCGGCCGAAGCCGCACCGGTCACCATGTTTTTCAAGAATTCTTTATGGCCGGGCGCATCGATGATTACGTAATCACGCTTGTCGGTTTTGAACCAGATTTGCGTGGTGTCGATGGTGATGCCTTGATCGCGTTCGGCTTGCAAGGCGTCCATCAAGAACGCCCATTCGAACGGCATACCGCGCCGTTCGCTCATGGCTTTGATGGCTTCGAACTTTCCGTCCGGCAATGATCCGGTGTCATGGAACAGACGGCCGACCAAGGTCGACTTGCCGTGATCGACGTGACCGACGATCACGATCTTCAAAAGGTCGCCGGTTTTGGTTGCGGCAACCGTACCTGGGCGGGGACGTAATTCTGTCACGTTGCTCGGCTCCGGATTGGCGGCTTTGCTGGTCGCTTGACTTGTCATGACACCTGATCCTTACATATAGCCGTCTGCGCGGAGACGTTCAAAGCTATCTTCGCTTTCATGATCCATGGCCCGGCCCGACCGCTCGGACACTTTGGTCGTCGCCAGTTCCACCAGAATATCGTCAATCGTTGTCGCCGTGGACGCCACCGGATTGGTGATGTCTTGATCGCCGAGCGAGCGATAGCGCTTGCCGTCCTTGGCATAATAGAGCGGAATGACCGGGATGTTTTCGCGCTGGGTATAACGCCAGATATCCATTTCAGTCCAATGCAACAGCGGATGGATGCGGATATGTGTTCCGGGCGGGAAATCGGTTTTGTATTGATCCCAAAATTCCGGCGGTTGATCACGGAAATCCCACTGGCCGGTTTGGCCGCGCGGGCTGAACACCCGTTCCTTGGCCCGGGTGCCTTCTTCATCCCGGCGGATCCCGGCGAAGATGCCGTCGAATTGATATTCGTCGAGAATCTTTTTGAGACCGGCGGTCTTCCGCGCCGCAGCCCGGGTTGCCGGCGGCAATTCGGGATCGATTTCCTCCAACGGCGGGCAGGTGCCGCGAATGAAGGTCAAATTCCATTCCTGGGCATACCGATCGCGGAAATCATACATTTCCTTGAACTTTTTGCCGGTATCGACGTGGATAACCGGAAACGGCACATGACCGAAGAAAGCCTTCCGCGCCAGCCAAATCATCACATTGGAGTCTTTGCCCAATGACCACAGCATACCGATTTTATCGAGCCGATTGAACGCTTCACGAAAGATGTAAATGCTCTGGCTCTCGAGATCGTCAAGATTACTCATGGGCGTGCCTGTCCTTAGGAAAATACAAGGCTTCAAAATACAAGCGCTTTAGAATAGAGGCGCTTTAAAATACAAGCAGCCGAACATGGGTCCGGCTGGTGGGCGTATAAGGCCCCGCTTATGTGTGAATGTCAAGAATTACACGCAATATTTGTGTGTCACTTATAATTTCACAAATAAATCATGTTAAAAATACCTGACAATCCAATCGCCGTTTTCGGATCGTAAATTGCAACAGACCATCCCCAACGCAGTGCTGAGATTTGATCAATTCTGTTGGAAATCAGACAGTAAATGAAGCACTTAGGGAATGGCCCGTGACATTATTGTGAGCAGTTGCGAGATGCGTCTTGGCCGCTGTCTAAGGCACTCAAAAGCCGTGCTTTTTAGAGTTCAGCCGACAGCCATGTGGCTTTTGCATAACGGGTTACTCATTGACTGATGACCACCATAGGACACCAACGCAGCGCACAAGCCGCCCAAAATACGAAAAATGATGATTTTATAGAATCAGGTCGACAGCGACCCGAAAGCCCAATGTGACCTAGAAGTTCAACTTGGTATCGAGCGAGAAGATATGCTGCTCGTCAGCCGACCGATTGGAAAACAGCGGATGGGAATAATCGAAATACTTGAAGCGGCCCGAGAAGGTGAAGCCCGGCCAGAACGAATACCCAGCGCCGACTTCGACCGCGCGCAGGCTTTCGCCCATGAAGTTATAGTATAATGGATTGTTATCATTACGATAATCGGCAAACTGGACATTAGTGAACCAGCTCCGGCCGTAATAGCCGACGCCAACATCAACACCCTGGTAGCCCAGGTTATACCCGTTTTCTTCTCGGGTCAGCGAAGCCCCGACGGCAAAACCGCCATAACCGACATTAAGGCCGACATTATAACTTTTGCGGTTCAAAACCGGCTCAAGCGCTCTGTCCAGAGCCTGCCAACGGGCGCCAAACGCCGGAGCTTGACGCGCCACTTCGGATGAAATCCAAACCCCGAAGCCGCCCAATTCGCGTGATGGCGATTTTGGCTCGGTCAACGCATAGCCGATTTGGAAGCCGGAGCGTTGTTCGGCCCCCAAGCTGAAAATATCGGGCCGGATAGTCCCGCCCATTGACGGCGACTCAACGATGCTCAGGGTCCGCTTGCGCGGCTTTTGGCTGTTAAGACCAGTTGGGGCTTGGCGATCGGACTCGATAAATAATGGGCGTTCTGAGGCCGGTTGTTTTGCCTCGTCATTGCTACCATCATCCAGATAAATGAATTTTTCCTTGGATTCCGACAAAACCACCGGCACGTCTTTATGAGACTCACGGTCTTTGGCAGCGGCCCGGTCTTTGGCGGAATCTTTTAGAGCGAAGTCAAGAAACGACT
>JBBCIP010000094.1:0-6958 GCA_037189785.1 Alphaproteobacteria bacterium | reverse complement strand
ATGGACATAAAAACAGGGATGTTGACAGATTGAGCAACGATGTCTTGGTAGTAGGCAAAGGATCCGCAGGCGCCGGCAATGGCTCGTACACCCTTGTCTTGAAGGATTTGGGCGGCGGCGACCACCTTATCGGCAACCCATGGCTCTCCTTTGAAAAGTGGCCACGGATCTACCAAGTCAACACATTGATATATTACAGGATTTTCGAAACTCTGGGCGTGTTGGACATTGCCCGGAACGAGTGCGTGGTGGGTTCTTAACGTGACGATACCGACACTATATCCTGCTACGGGACTTCCGCCTAAAATGTGTTGCATCAACAGTACTCTTGTTTCTAGATATTTTATATTTTATAAAATATCTAGAAACTTGTGAGAAGTAGTAATTACGGATATTTGAAAAAATATCCCATTCATGTTTGGGAAGGCTGGTATCCGCTGCTCATTTTTATTAAATCTAAATGATAGAATATTTTTTATCGATTTAGCGGATTCGAAAAAGCATGACTAAAGTCACCAAAGTCAATCGCGTTAAGGCCGAAACACTCCGGGAACTGGCCTATAAAGAGCTCCGAAATGCGCTGCTTGCAGGACATTTCTCTCCTGGCGAGCAAATTAGTATCCGTGAGCTTTCCGAACAAATGGGCCTTGGGGTTATGCCGGTGCGGGAAGGGGTTCAGCAGCTTGCCTCACAAGGTGCATTTGAATTCTTGCCGAACCGCTCCGTTCGTATTCCAGCCCACACAGTGGCGGAATTGCAGCAGATATTTGAAGCTCGTATTCTCCTTGAATGCTATGCAGTGAAAAAGGCGGCCCAAAATATAAACGATAAAGAAGCGGCTCGTTTAGAAAAGATAATGGAGAAAATGTTTGAACAGCGGGCGACCATGGCCATAAAAGATATGGTCGCTGCAAATTATGACTTTCATTTTAGTATTTATCGTTCGAGTGGCTCGCCCTATGTGCTGGAGATGATCGAGCGTCTGTGGTTGCGCATCAGCCCATTACACATTGATGTTTTTAAAGCGGCGAAAAAGGATCAGACAGACTTCTTTAGTGTTTATCCTTTACATTGCAAGCTACTTGAAGCCTTAGGCGCCCGGGCAGGTGATAAAGCGGCAGCAATAATGGAAAGCTTACTTGCAAAATCGCTCGAGTGGCATTGCAGCCATGTTGAGGACGATCAAGATCATCTTGTGATGCTAGCAAAACCAAAGAGCCGCAAGCCGCGTAAGACTAAAGTCCCGATTGATTAAAACAAGGAATTATAATGGCGCAGCCCATCACAGATAACTCTTCTTTATGGCAATGGAGTGCGCAAGATTTAGGTTTGGCCATACGACGGCGTGATGTATCCGTCGTGGACGTTGTGGCGGCGGCTGTAAAAAGATTACGGAGCGTTAACCCCGCATTGAATGCGGTTACATCTGATCTGGGAGATCTCGCACTCAAAGAAGCGAGTGCGCAAGATATTCTGCTTTCAGAATTAAAAGACGTACCCGAGCTTTTCGGGATTCCCATCACGATCAAACAAAACATTGATCAACGCGGCCAGTCCACAAATAATGGGATTGTCGCGTTGGCTGATTTGATTGCATCAGATGATGCGCCGGTGGTTAAAAACGCCAAAGATCAGGGGGCGGTTATTATTGGTCGCACCAATACACCTGAATTCAGCCTGAGGTATATGACCGATAATCCCCTGTTCGGTTTAACGTATAATCCCTGGCATGCTGATCTAACATGTGGTGGGTCTTCTGGTGGGGCCGCTGCGGCGGTGGCGATGGGAATTGGTGCTATTGCTTACGGAAACGATGTCGGCGGATCTCTGCGTTATCCCGCATATTGTTGTGGTGTGGCTGCGATTAAACCGACAAGTGGCTTGGTGCCAGCCTACAATCCATCACAAAAGTCTGAACGCTCTCCACTTGTACAAATGATGTCGGTCCAAGGCCCTTTGGCACGAACAGTGGTAGATTTGCGGTTAGCGTTACGGGCTATTGCCCAACCCAATGCTTATGACCCGCTGAATGTACCTATTACCTGGGAAAAGCCGAAAATAAACAAGCCTATCCGTGTTGCTTTAACCTATGGCGTGGCAGGGAAGCCTATTCATGATGGCGTGAAAGATGCGATTGATCGTGCAGGGATCTATCTTGCCGATCAAGGTTATAATATTGACTATGTAGATCCTCCGCATATGGAAGAGGCTGGGTTATTGTGGCGTTCTTTGATCATGACGGAAGCGAAAACAATTCTAAGCCCGGCAATACAGATGATGGCCGGTGACGATTTCAAGAAAATCATGGAGTACTGTTACAGTTCAACAGATATCCTCGACTTAACCGGGTACATGAATGGTTTGATGCGCCGATTTGCGATTATTCGTGACTGGAAGGTCTTTCACGAAACATATCCTGTCATTATAGCGCCTGTTTCCTACCAACCGCCGTTCACAGCCCGCGCAGATACAGAAAGTGCCGAGACTATGCGGACGATGTTCGATGCCCAAATACCATTGGGCGTTGTCAATTTATTAGGATTCCCGGCTGCGACTTTGCCGGTTTGTCCAGGTGATACAGTGCCATGGGGCGTGCAAGTGATAACTGCGCCTTTTCAAGAAGCGCTTTGTCTAGATGTTGCTGAAGATATAGAGCGCAGCGCGGGCAATCTTCTGTCCGCGTTATGGGAAAAGTGAAACTTTGTAGTGTTCAAGACATTAAAAGGATGGCGGCGTGCAGGCTGAAACAATCTCGCATGGTTCGTGAAATGGGTTGTGGAAGCGATGCGGCGACTGGCTTTCAAAGAAATAGGCATCCCCTATCTTTAAAAGTCGACTTATGCCATTTACAGTCACTTCTAACTGTCCCTTAATGACGATACCGCCTTCCTGCCCCTCATGACGTAAGGGTTTTTGGCCGGTGTCGGCACCCGGTGCATAACGTTCATGCATTATTTGAAGTTGGCAGTTTGGGATATGCGGCATGATTTGTCGGAAAGAAATAAGGCCTTGTCCGATTTCTACTAAATCTTCTGCCCGAAAAAAGAATTGTGGCTGCTTTGGTTGATCGAAAGAAAAGAACTCGCCCAATGACATCGGTATGGCTTCAAGGATACGTTTCAGTGAACTGACAGAAGGACTGACCTTGCCGCTTTCGATTAAAGATATGGTTGCGCTCGGAACGTCTGATCTCCGCCCAAGCTCCCGTTGAGAGAGATTTTGCTTCTCCCGAACATATTTCAGTCTGATGCCGATATCGCCATCGTCACCGAGTTTTGACATTCTATAGCCCTTGTTCTCTGATTAGGTTGATTAATATATTTAACATATTGAAGGGGCTGTCTAGGAATAACAAGGGGTTACGATTTTCAACATACATGCTTGATATTAATTTATGTTTATCAAATAGTTATCTGAAATTTTACAGTGGAGTGTCCTGATGGATCAGCAGTCGAATCACCCCTTAGACGCCTTTTGGATGCCGTTTTCGGATAATAAATATTTTAAGCAAAATCCAAGGCTCCTTGCTGAAGCATCGGGTATGTATTATCGCGACGTCAATGGCCGCCAGATTTTAGACGGGACCGCAGGGTTGTGGTGCGTCAACGCCGGGCATTGCCGTACTCAGATTACCGAAGCCATCCAGAAAACAGCAGCGACGCTGGATTATGCACCTACGTTTAATCTGGGGCATCCATTAGCGTTTAAACTGGCTGAGGAATTGGCGGCTATATTTCCGGTCGGGCTTGATCAGGTCTTTTTCACAAATTCGGGTTCTGAGTCTGTTGATACAGCTTTAAAAATTGCATTGGCTTATCACCGCGCCTGCGGCGAAGGAACGCGGACACGGTTCATTGGGCGTACACGTGGTTATCACGGTGTCGGTTTTGGAGGGATTTCTGTTGGCGGGCTCGGCGGTAATCGTTTGGCTTTTGCGGCGATGCTACCAGGAACAGACCATTTACCAGATACACACGATCTTCAAAAAAATGCTTATTCGCGGGGATGTCCGGATCACGGCGCAGATCGTGCCGATGCCCTTGAAGGATTGATCGCGCTTCATGGTGCAGAAAATATCGCTGCAGTTATTGTGGAACCGCTTGCTGGATCTGCCGGCGTTTTGGTGCCGCCAATCGGATATCTGGAACGGTTGCGGGCAATTACGGCAAAGCACGGTATTTTACTGATCTTCGACGAAGTGATCACGGCATTCGGGCGTTGTGGAGGAACAACAGCCTCAGATGTTTTTGGCATTCAGCCTGATATTATCACCTGCGCGAAAGGTTTGACCAATGGGGCAGTACCCATGGGGGCCGTCGTAGTCAAAGGTGGTATTTACGATGCCGTCATTAATAAAACGACGGCGGGTATCGAACTATTCCATGGTTATACGTATTCTGGTCATCCGCTTGCCGCGGCTGCGGGTTTAGCGACTTTGCAGGTCTATAAGGATGAACGTTTATTTGAGCGTGCTCAGACCTTGTCATCTTATTGGGAGCAAGCAATACATAGCCTGAAAGGCAGGCCACATATTATAGATATTCGTAATTACGGACTTGTCGCCGGTATTGAACTTGAGCCACGGGAAGGTGCTGTTGGCGCGCGAGCTCAAGACATCTTCCGATATTGCTTCGATAATGGTTTACTGATCAGAGTAACGGGTGACATCATTGCCTTATCACCACCATTGATTATCGAGACGTCGGAAATAGACAGCATTGTTCATATGTTGGATGAAGCCCTCCACAAGGTGATGTAAGGCTTATGAAGTGTGCTCCATTCTTCTATTTCAGAATGGAGCACTTAAAAATGAAACTTGATAGGTTCTATTTTGACCTATCAACCTCACTGTCTTTGTAGATACACACGAAGCATAGATCTAATTTAGTTTACTATTAGATTGTTGATGCTGGTCCATACCATATAGAACGCGACAATAAACACGATGAACGCGAATACGATAGTCAGTGTACCTGTTTTTGTTCCAAGGTGGTTAGAAAGCTTTGTGCCCAGTATGCTGCCGAAAGCGCCACCAATGATAAAAAGAAGTGCGAGTTGCCAATCAACCAATCCCGACACGGCATAATTTAAGGCTGTCGTCAAACCAAACGCTGTAACAGCAACCAACGAGGTTCCGACAGCCAGAGAAACAGGCATGCCGGTTGACGCAACCAAACCAGGTACAATTAAGAAGCCGCCGCCTATACCAAAGAAGCCGGAGATTAAACCAGAAAGCGTACCATAACCGATGACTTTTGGGGCTTTCTCGCGATTACATTCGGCGCCGGGGTTGCCCATGTTGCGGCGTTCTTTAAGCATTAATATGCCGATTACGATCATTACCAAAGCAAACAGAAACAAAAGCTTTTGACCATCTATTGCCTTGCCAATGGTCGAACCTGCAAATGCGCCGATAATACCGGCCGATGCGAAAATACCACCGCAACGCCACTTTACGTTGTGAGAGCGGGCATGAGCCATAAGTCCCGCGGCTGCATTCGCGGCCACGGCAAAGGCGCTGGTCCCGATTGCTACATGGGGGCTTGGTACACCAACAAGATAGAGCATCAGGGGCACCGCTATGATCGATCCGCCGCCACCGACCAATCCCAATGTAAAGCCAACCAGACCGCCCGATAGAGTGCCGAGCACGTATTGTATCGGTTCAAGTATCATGACGTTGACTTTAATTTATGAGGCCGTGCCAGCCATTCGCGGCCTTTAAGCATTCCAAACCAATAAATCGGTGGTAAAATACGGTCTTTCAGGAACCAGGCGCGGCGTGTTGGCTTGCGTCCATCTAACAGCCAACGCGGAAAGCTGGGTAACAACTTTCCCCCATAGCCAAACTCGGCTAGCACAATTTTTCCGATTTCGACAGTCAACGGGCAGGATCCGTAGCCATCATATGCTGCTTCAAGCGGTATTCCTTCGAGCGTCGCTAAAGCATTTACGGCAACGACGGGGGCTTGCTTTCTAACAGCGGCTGCTGTTTTTGCGTTGGTCGTTGCGGCAACATCCCCTAACGCAAAAATATTAGACCACAAGGGATGCTGTAATGTCATGGGGTCGACAGGAATAAATCCACTGTTATCTGATAACGGACTGTTTCGAATAAAATCCGGAGCAACTTGTGGAGGGACAATATGGAGCATATCGAAAGGGCGTTCTATAAGTGTTGAAACGCCATCTATGTTTTGTTTGAACTGCGCAACTTTTTTGGGTCCATCGACGGCAACCAAACATGAATTCAAGCGAAGGTCTATGTTGTAGCGATCAATATATTGCATCAAAGCCGGTACGTAATCGGCAACGCCGAATAAAGCAGCCCCAGCATTATGAAACTCGACAGTGATGTTCTTAAGAAGATTAACGCGTTCCCAACTATTGCAGGATAAATACATTGCCTTTTGCGGTGCACCCGCACATTTGATCGGCATCGGTGGTTGACTAAAGATGGCGCGCCCATGCTGTAATGTCTGGACTAAGGAATGCGTATAGGGGGCAAGATCGTAACGATAGTTGGATGTGACGCCGTGCTGTCCAAGGGCCTCAGGAACTCCAGGGATTGCTTGCCAATCAAGTTTAAGTCCGGATGCGACTATTAATACGCGATAGGTAATTGTGCTGCCATCAGCCAAGCTAACTTGGTTTTGATCCATAGAAAATTTGGTTGCGGCTTGATTAATCCAGGTTGCTTTCTTTGGTATTACGGACGCCATAGGCTGGCGTGTCATTTCGGGGGAGAACACCCCTGCGCCCACTAGGGTCCAACCAGGTTGATAGTCGTGTGTTTTAGAAGGATCGATAATGGCAATTGAAACATCGGGTTGTCGTTTCAGCAGACTTGCCGCGCAGGCAATCCCACCACTTCCACCCCCAACAATGACGATGTCATATGTTTTGGTGATATTAGGTTTTTGGGATATAGCTGCCTCATACAATGAAATTGATCTAT
>JBBCIP010000093.1:0-16078 GCA_037189785.1 Alphaproteobacteria bacterium | reverse complement strand
ATCTTGTCGAACAAATGATCCGTGTCGCTGCCGGTGAAAAACTGAAGATCACGCAAAAAGATGTTAAGCTCACCGGGTGGTCGCTCGAAGCTCGGGTCTATGCCGAAGATCCGATCCGTAATTTCTTGCCGTCGATCGGTCGCCTGACGCGCTATCAGCCGCCGGAAGAAAATGACACGGTGCGGGTCGATACCGGGATTTTCGAAGGGTCGGAAATTTCCATGTATTACGATCCGATGATTGCCAAGCTCGTGACCTATGGGGCGACCCGGGCGGAAGCGATTGTCAGCATGCGCGATGCCTTGGATGCTTATTACATTCGCGGCATCAATCATAACATCAGCTTTTTGACCGCGATCATGCGTCATCCGCGCTTCCAAGAAGGCCGTCTATCGACCGGCTTCATTGCGGAAGAATTTCCGGATGGCTTCCATGGCGGTGCCATGAGTGATGAAGCGCGGCACGTGCTGGCGGCTGTGGCGACCATCGTGCATGTCACCCATGTCGATCGCCAAAGCCAAATCACCGGCAAGATCGATGATTCCGCCCCGCGCTATGAGGATGATTGGGTGGTCTCGCTCGGCGATGAAAACATCAACACGCGGTATGAACTTTATGGTGATTGCGAAGTCATCGTGGATGATGGGATTTGCCCGTTTGAAAGCGATTGGCAGCCAGGCAATCCCTTGTTCCAAGGTCAAGTGGCGGGCCGCACGGTGTCTGTGCAAATCGACGCTTTGGCCGAAGGCTATCGCTTGACCTATGACGGTGTCAGCCTGCGCGCTTTGGTGCGGACGCCACGGGCCGCGGAATTGGCAAAATTGATGCCGGTGAAAGTCCCGCCGGATACATCGAAGTTCCTGCTGTGTCCGATGCCGGGCTTGGTGGTGTCGGTCGATGCCGCTGTCGGTGACGAAGTAAAGGCTGGTCAACCATTGGCGATCGTTGAAGCGATGAAGATGGAAAATATCTTGCGCGCCGAACGCGATGCCGTGGTGGCCAAGGTCAATGCTAAGAAGGGCGACAGCCTGGCGGTGGATGCGGTCATCCTTGAATTTGAATAAAGCATTCTTCGTGTATGAAAAAGGCCTGCATGCGCAGGCCTTTTTTTATGCGCGAAACGAATGCGAAGGTGGTTAGTCAGTCGATATTGTTCGTGTGACTCTGATTGAACGCATACATTTGTGTCATTATGGTTAAGAATAAATTAATTATATATTTCAATAAGATAGTCGATAATTTTTACAATTTTGCCTGGCTGTTTGGGCGCGAGATGCTTCAACTTATTGACAACTAAACATATGGTTAATTTGGCATGAGGTTTGCGTATGGGAGGGCGAAGGGTTTTACCTTCGCTGACACATCCCAAAAGGACTACAGTGATGACGTTTTTAAAATCTGTTGTGAAATATACCGCTCTTTCCATTGTCGCCCTGGGCGCCATCGCAGGAGCAGCTACGGCGGCTGTTGTTAATCCGTTTAACCAGATCACGGCCGGTGATGCCAATGCCCGCGTCGGCGGTGATTCGCCGAACGCTGTTCGCGGCTATACGTTCAAGGTCAATGCCGACAATTTGTCCGTGACGCAACTTGGCCTGCTTTCGCCCTATGATCAGAATGTGACCTTAAGCTTGTTCGATGTGGCCACCGCTTCGCTTCTGGCTCAGGTTGAATACAGTTATGCAGTCGATAACAACACACCGTCTTGGCAGTTCGTCAATCTGATCGATGCTGTCGCGCTTCAGAAAGACAGTCTTTATTACGTCGGCGTTTATGCTGATTCTCTGTTCTATTATTATAATGTGATGCCGGATGAGGCGATCCTGCCGTCTGGTGATATCGATTATGTCTCCATGAATTACTGCAACTTCTGTTCGTCGAGTGTATTGCCAAACGAGTCGCTCGGTGATTCAATCTATGGTCTGGTTGATATCGGATATGAGACGACGGCATCCGTCGTTCCGGCTCCGGCTTCGTTAGCGTTGCTTGGTGCCGGTTTGCTTGGTATCGCTGCTGTGCGCCGTCGTAAAGCCTAGTTTACACGAAACATCTGTGTGGGTTTAAAGGTCGGGTTTTCCCGACCTTTTTTCTATGGATCACTTTTCTATGGGCGACGGTGGCTTGCTGTTTTACCATGCTTATGTCTACGGCACGGCAATACATGGGTGACATCATGACCGCTGACGACGATACAGATCGGCAAGAGCGTAAAGCGGTGCGTATCCGCGTTACGGGCAAGGTGCAAGGCGTGTGGTTTCGCGCCTGGACTGTCGACAAGGCAACGGCGCTTGGGCTTGATGGCTGGGTACGCAATCGTCAGGACGGCACGGTGGAAGCGGTTGCGGTCGGGGCGCCGAATATTGTCGATCAATTCGTCAATGCGTGTCGCAAAGGGCCTCCCGCAGCCCGGGTCGAGATGGTGGAGGTTTATACGACACCCGGTATTGTCGCAAAAGGCTTCACACAAAAACCGACCGTCTGAAACAAAAAAGGGATACGCGAACGCATCCCTTTTTCGGACATCCCCCACTCCGATGCCTTAACCTAAAACTTTAGATGATGTGACGGCGACGGCTCACAGCGACGAGCGACAATAAGCCAAGGCCCAAAAGCCCCATGGAGGCCGGTGCAGACACCGTCACACCCGGTGTGCCCGGATCAGTTGCGAACGGGAAAACGCCGGACGCCGATTGTGTGGTGGCACCTGCGGGGCCGTCATAAGACAAGCTCAGGGTGTGGCCGAGATCGACGGTCAATTCACCCGGAGCCATCAAGTAAGCAACGGATTGCAGCGATAATTCCCAGTCGAAATCGCTGCCGATGCCAAGGATGGCCGAGATTTCATAACCGCTGGCCAAGTCACCGCTGATGCTGGTGGTGATATCGCTTGTGGTGCAGCTGGTGGATGTGGAGCCATCCAAGAATCCGCTCCAGCTGCAATTGCCGACAACGCCGCCGGTCATGAAGCCGCTGTCAAACGTGCCGGATTGATAGATATCGAGTCCGATGCTCCAAATCAGATGGGCGCTGGCGGCGACGCCGTAATTGACGTCGGCTGGATTGGTGAAATTTGCGCCCAACACACCATCAAGATTGATCGTGAACGTGCCGACATCCCCATCGCCCCAAACGAATGGCCCTGTGGGAGATGTTGTCGTAAAGCTGTCGCCAAAAACGGCGCGACCGTTGGCGCCGGTGCGTCCGGCCCATGTTGTGTAGTCGTCTTGCGTGACGGCGGCATAGGTTTTCAATTGCCCTGTGCTGAGGTCGGCCGAGGCCCACGATGTGGCCGACGCACCGTTAAAAGTCCCGCCAACATTTTCAACATGCACTGAAGCGGATGTGGTCGGATAGTAAGGATACGTTCCTGCTGTGACATAACCGGTCCATGGCTGCGTGCCGCCATCGACTTCGGCGGCTGCTGTGGCATTGGCATAATAGGCACCGGCCTTCGCTGCTGTGCCGGAAAGTACGATGCTGGTGAGCACGGCAGTGATAAATTTTGCACTCATGACAGTGGGGGAAAATTGCATAAAAACTCCTATTTCTCTGGATCGAACCATGCGATAGGAATTTAGCAATATTTATGCCAGAAAATTTTTCTAACGATTACAGTAATTTGATTTATGGCGCGCCGCGGTGATGTGTCGTCGGCCGACACTATCAAATGCGTGAAATGTCGGAGTCCAATTGCTGTTGCGGCTTTTCATTTTTCGTAAAGGGAAGGGCATTGAACAAAAGTTTGACCAAGTCGCTTTGGCGATTTGTGTCTGTTTTTTTGAAAATGGCGGTCAATTGGGTGCGCGCTGTTTGATAGCCGATGCCGATGTTCTCCGCGGCGGCTTTCAAATCCATGCCGTTCATCAGTTCGGCCGCAAGTTTACTTTCAGCGTTTGTTAATTGATAAAGTGCCTGTAATTGCTCCAGCGCAGGCATAACTTGACGGTCAGGGTCGGCGATCACAACAGAAATCGCGGCGTGATATTTGGCAAAAGAATGTGCCGATGCGGTCAACGGCGAGACGCTCACGGCATAGGGCCGTTTGCCCGATGGTCGGGACGCATTCATCAGGCTCGTACTTTTGGCGCTATGGTCTGCGATCTTGGTCTGGGCTTGGGTCAACAATTGACCAAACATCTGTGCGTCTGCTTTTTTCAAGAAGTGTAGTTTTTGGTCGGTGATTAGTACGCCGTCGTTGGTGGCCGTAATCTTCTGCGCCACGTCATTGATGTAGACAACCTTTCCGTCAACGGTCAGGAAAATAATCCCGAACGGACTTTGATTGAATATCTGTTCCGACGCTTGCTGTGTACTTTGTAGCAGACCGAGGCGGAACGATATATGGGTCGCGCGATCGATATGCTGGAATACTTTGCGGCAGCGTTCAAGATCGTGGGGCGCATAGTCACCGGCGGATCGGGTGCGATGAACGGTGACGCCGGAGTGAATATGCGGTTGCGGCCGTGCGATAACAGCGACACGGTGCCACGTGTCGCTGAAGCGTTGGTGCCAGATATAATAAGGATGCGCGGCTTTTTCCGCTTCGCTGATATAGGCGCTATCGTGAAAGATATGGTCGCCGGGGTTGGCGAGGATGGCGTGAATGGTCGGGTCTTGTGACGCCATGTGGTCGAGATAGTCGCCGATAGCGTCCGGATCAAAGTTATGCGTGAGGAAGGTGGTGATATGCGGTGTCTCGGAGTCTGTCGAACTATCGATCACGCAATATGTGGCCGCTTGACTATCGGTGGCGCGCGCGATTTTCTCCATCGCTTGCGGCCACAAATTGCTATCAAGGGCGGCATCGTAAATGGCTGCTATGGCTGTGTGTATAACGTCTCCGGTTGCGATGGTGTCCCCCCATTGCAGTGAGTGATGTGCTGCCCTGTGCGATGATTTGCGTCAGGTCCTAGACTATGGAGATAACTTTATGGACGATAGTCTGAACGGTCAATGAATCACATTCCGGTGATCAGCGGCAGGTTAGTGCTTGTTCTTCGAACACTTCGATAAACGAATCCTGCAAAGCAAGATCGAGATCATGCATCGACACCGGAAGGCCAAGGTCGACCAGGGATGTCACGCCATGCTCGCGAATGCCGCAGGGCACAATGCCGCCGTAATGGGACAGATCGGGTTCGAGATTGATGCAGATGCCGTGGTAGGTGACCCATTTACGAACGCGTACACCGATGGCGGCGATTTTATCCTCGTGGCCCGGTCCGCGGGTCACCCATACCCCAACCCGGCCGTCGCGCCGTTCGCCGGTGACGCCGAACCGGCTGAGGGCGGTGATGACCCAGTCTTCCATGCGGTGAACAAAACAGCGCACATCCGTACCGCGAGCCTTAAGGTCGAGCATTACATAGACCACGCGCTGGCCCGGCCCGTGATAGGTAAACTGGCCGCCGCGGCCGGTTTTATGGACGGGGAAGCGGTTGGGGGCGATCAGGTCTTCGGGGCGGGCGCTGGTGCCGGCGGTGTAAAGCGGCGGATGTTCAAGGAACCACAGCATCTCGGACGCGGTCCCGGCGCGGATCTCCTCGACCCGCTGCTCCATTTCGGCAACGGCCTCCGCATAGGGGACTAAACCATTGCTATAGCGCCATTCTATGTCCGACATTGTAGTTTATCTCCGGCCTGCCACCATTCGGTCCGTCGTCGCTAACATGACGATCATAGGGCGGTCATACCATGACTTAAGAGAAAAATAACCATGACATGAGATGGTCACTGGGATTGTTTTTGGTAAGGGCCCAGTGTCGTGAGCGCAGTTAAAGACGTTAAAGTTGAAATCTCGGTGGTTTTAGGGCGGACCGTGATGCCGATCCGCCATTTATTGAAAATGGGCCGGGGCGCAGTCGTTGATCTTGATACCGATCATGACACGCCGGTGTTGATCTATGCCAATAATAAACTGATTGCCAAGGGCGACGTCGTGATCGCCGGCGATCGCATTGCCGTGACCATTACGGAAAGCGTCCGCGATTACCAAAGCTAAATAACAAATATTTTTTGTATTAATTAATTTTCCACATCAAAACTTGATTTTTATGTTCATATATCACATGTATTGGCTGTAATAGTGCAGTTTACCTGAGCGTTGGGGGATTGCGCACAAGCCCTTGGGGCAAGGATTGCCTCGGGTCTGATTTGTGTCTTTCGGGGCCGGAACCGCCATGTTGCCGATCATGCTCGATATATCGAAGGGACCCGTCGTCCTTTATGGCCGTGGCCCGGCGGCGGATCGTCGTCGGCAGTTGCTGGTCGAGGCCGGGGCGACCGATATTCGACTCTTTGTCGATCATGGGGGGCCAGATCACGGGGGACCAGATCACGGGGGACCAGATCAAGCGGATTTAGAAGGCGCCGTGGCCGTGTTTGCGGTCGGCCTGGATGACCAGGATAACGAGCGGGTCGTGGCCTTGGCGCGGCGGCTTGGGGTGTTGGTCAATGTCGAAGACCGGACCGCGTTGTGTGATTTCTACACCCCATCGGTGGTGCGCCGGGGCGACTTGACCATTGCGATCTCGACCGCTGGCAAAAGCCCGGGGTTGGCGCGACGGCTGCGGGAAACCATGGCCGACCAGTTCGGCCCGGAATGGGGGGCACGGTTGGATGAACTGGCGGAACGCCGGGCCGAGTGGCGATCAAGCGGCGCCGATATGGCGACGGTCACCGCCCGAACGAATGAGTATATCGATAAAGCAGGTTGGTTATGAGTGGGTCGGCAGCAGTGAAATTGGATAATTCTGGTTCGGATCAAAGACCGGTTGGGCCTGAAACCCCGGCCGAACGGGCTTTGGGCGAACAGCGTTTGGCGCGGATGCTGGCAGAAACGAAGCTGGTGGAAACGGCGGGTTTAACCAGCCCTGGTGTCGACACGGTTGCGTTGCTGCGCCATATGATCCAGGTCGAATTCCCGGGCAAAATCGCCCTGGTTTCGTCTTTTGGCGCTGAATCGGCGGTTTTATTGGACCTGGTGGCCCAGGCTGATCCGACCATTCCGGTCATTTTCATCGATACGCATAAGTTATTTGGCGAAACGCTGCGCTATCGCGATCAGCTCCAGAAGCTGTTGGGACTGACCAATATCGTGACCATCGAGCCGGACCCGGTCGAGGTGGACGCCGAAGACAAAAATGGTTTGTTGTGGACCCGGAATGTGGACGGTTGCTGCGATTTACGGAAAGTGCGGCCGTTGGCGCGGGCCATGGACGGGTTTGACGCCTGGGTCACCGGTCGTAAGCGGTTTCAGTCGGATACCCGTGCCGCTGTGCCGTTGATCGAGAAAAGCGGCCGTAAATTCAAAATCAATCCGTTGGCCGATTGGACGGAAGCCCAACTGGCGGCCTATCTGGCTGATCGCAACCTGCCGCCGCATCCGCTCGTCGAAGACGGCTATCTGTCGATCGGCTGTATGCCCTGCACGCGCCCTGTGAAACCGGGCGAATCGGCCCGGTCGGGCCGTTGGGCCGGTCTTGAGAAGACGGAGTGCGGCATTCACGTGGGTGAGAACATCTAAGCTCGCCCTGGGGAATATCTAAGCTCTGGCGGTAAAAGAGCTTGCGGGACGGGCGGGGATTTTGTACACCCTCACCACCTCATTCGCGGTCGTGGCGGAACTGGTAGACGCGCAGCGTTGAGGTCGCTGTGGGGCAACCCGTGGAAGTTCGAGTCTTCTCGACCGCACCAATATAAAAAAACCGTACCCGTCCGGGTGCGGTTTTTTTTATGTCTAAAGCGTTGGGTATCCATGAACCAGCGTAGATTTCTGCGATTAAGCCGTCGGTTTTAAGTATCTTGCGCCGTATGTGGTTAGCATGCTGCCACATACAGGACAGCTTGATCTCATGATCACCGCGCTATCGATGCGCAACAGGATACCCAATTATGTCGTCCTCAAAGTTTTCCAGGCCAAAATCAGTTGTGGATCGTCGTGCAGTTCTGAAAACCGGCTTTCTATCGTCGAGTTTGTTGGCCCTCGGTGTATCAAACGGCGCCATGGCCGATACGACCTGCCGCTTGCCGGATGAAGACGATCGGTCCGCTAGCCCCACCGCCTCTACAACAGAAGGCCCTTATTATTTTGATCCAAAGTTGGTGCGGGCGGATATCACTGAAGGCCTGGCCGGTGTCCCTTTGGATATCCTGTTTACGGTGCGTGATCTTGGGGGAAAGCCCTTGCCCACGGCGCGGGTCGATGTTTGGCATTGTGATGCCCAGGGACTTTATTCCGGCTATGCCCAGCAAGGCGACGATCGTAGTCTTAATATGCAGGGTAAAACCTTTTTACGCGGCACTTTATACACAGACGACAACGGCCAGGTTCGGTTCTATAGCATTTATCCGGGGTGGTACCATGGCCGCACCACGCATATTCATTTTAAGGTCATTACCGGAGAACGGACTAATCTGACGTCGCAATTTTTCCTGCCGGATAGCTTGAGTGAATTTCTTTATACAAATTTATCGGATTACAAACGGGCGCAATTGCGGGACACCTTGAATTCGATTGACGGTATTGCGCTTGCTGCAGGTGAAACCGTGGCTGGAACGGTCAGGGAGTTTGGGGATCGTTATGTGGCTGCATTGGTTTTACATGTCGATCCTGAGGCCAATCCAGAGATAGACCGGCCGCCAGTTCCAGGAGGTATGAGACCGGGGGGTAGAGGAAATGGCGAAGGCCCGCCGCCAGATCGTCCTGACTTTAATGGCCCTAACCGGTTGGGTGGTCCGGGTGGCCGATCGCGGCGTCTAGAAGGGGATGCCCGTTTGAAAGCGCTGATTCCCCAAAAATAAGGCATTTTACAGAGTGTGATATATGGTCCGCGGCAATCTTCGGCGGGTTGCCGTAGAATGGCCTTATAATGATTTTATATCTGTCTATCACGATGCTCTCTAACGCCGACGATTTATCTTTTGTTGAGCACCCGACACGGTGGCCCTTAAGGGGGTTGACGGGGGCGTTGTGCAAGATCATACAGCCTAAAGATCGAGATTGGATCGAGGAGGAGCGCACGGTTCATGACGCCAGCCGACGACGATATCGCACAGGACCTGATGGATGATGTCCCCGCCAATCACGAGCGGGCGGCAGGGCCGATCACGCCTGGTTTCGTCGCCGAGGTCAGCACAGCTTTGGAAACGCTCGGCGTCGAAGCGGCAAACCATGTGCGGACTATGGTTGAGCCGTTGCATGCGGCCGATATGGCCGACCTTCTCAATATGCTGCATTCCGATGATCGGGCCGCGTTGGTGGCGTTGCTCGGGGCTGATTTCGATCCCGAAGTGTTGAGCGAGCTTGATACCGTTATCCGCGATGAAGTGGTCGACGCCTTAAATCCGGAAGACTTGGCTGCCGCCGTTTCCCAGCTTGATACGGACGACGCGATTTATGTTCTCGAAGATCTAGACGAGGACAAGCGGCAAGAAGTCTTGGATGTCATGCCGGCGGAAGAACGGGTGGCGCTCGAGGAAGGCTTGTCTTATCCCGAAGACAGCGCCGGTCGTTTGGCGCGACGGGAATTGGTGGCGGTTCCGCAATTCTGGACAGTCGGACAAACGATCGATTTCTTGCGGACCAAAGACGATATTCCCGAAGACTTCCATGAAATTTTTATCGTTGATCCACGCTACCATCCGATCGGGACTGTAGCCCTCAGCCGCATGTTGCGGGCGCAACGCACGGTCTTGATGCAGGACGTCATGGCCGAGGATCTGCATGTGGTGCCGGCGACTTGGGATCAGGAAGAAGTCGCTTATCTGTTTAAACAATATAACTTGATGTCGGTGCCGGTATCGGACACGCAAGGTCGTTTGATCGGTGTGATTACCATCGACGATGTGGTCGACGTGATCGGCGAAGAAGCTGACGAAGATTTGTTGGCCTTGGCCGGTGTGTCGGATGGCGACTTGAACGAAACGGCGGTTGCGATCACGCGCACACGCTTGCCGTGGTTGTTGTTGAATTTGGGGACCGCTTTTCTGGCGGCTCTGGTCATCGCGCTGTTCGATGGGGCCATCGAAGAACTGGTGGCACTTGCGGTGCTGATGCCGATCGTCACGTCCATGGGCGGCAATGCAGGCACGCAAACCATGACCGTTACGGTGCGGGCGCTGGCGTCGCGTGGGATCACGGCATCGAATTTGTGGCGCGTGGTCAACAGAGAGGTTCTGGTCAACTTTTTGAATGGCATTACCTTGGCGGTCCTGGTTGGTGGTGTCGCCGGATTTTGGTTCCAAAGTGTCTTGCTTGGTGTGGTGCTGGGCGCGGCGTTGATTATCAATTTATTCGTTGCAGGCTTTTTTGGAGTTTTGATCCCGATTACCTTGGAGCGGTTTAAGATTGATCCCGCGGTTGCCAGCACGGTGTTTCTCACCATGTTGACCGACGTTGTTGGATTTTTTGCCTTTCTTGGTTTGGCGGCGTGGATCATTCTGTGATCAGCGATGCCTGCCGTCGCCCTATCGCAAGAGCCCTTTAGGTAAAAGGAAAGTACATCGTGTCTGGAGCTATTCTGTTGATCGATGACGAACCGATGATGGGGCAATTATATCATCGCGCCTTATCGGCACGGGGATACACGCTGTTCACGGTCACAAGCGGGGAAGACGCCTTTGAAATCATCCACGGTGAACGCCCGGAGCTAGTTATTTCCGATATCATGATGCCGGGCATCAGCGGCTATGAGCTTTGTGATAAGCTGGTGCGCGCCAATGAGAAACGGATGCCGTTTCTGTTCCTGAGCGCCAATGATGCGTTTTCGACATTATGTGATGGATTGACGGCGGGCGGCGATGATTTCCTGGTCAAAGGCGTCGACTTAAATTTTCTGGAAGACCGCGTGCGGTTTTGGTTGAAGACGCCGTTTAGTGGACTGCCGGCGGAGCCGCGCCGCGCCGCTATTGCCGAAGCCGCGTCTGCGTTGGAGCGTATTCATGCCAAGCCGATCGAAAGCTTGGGCGCGATGCGGGAGGATTTGAAATCCGCGGCCTTGGCCTTGGCGCATGCGGCGATTTTTAATGCCGGTGCCGATTATCTGGCGCGGTCCGAGCCACCGGTATCGTTCTTAGGGTTTTTAGCGGGGGCCATAGAAACTTTGGCCAAGGGCGACGTTGCCGCCATGGTGCGGTTCCCGGATTATTATGATGCCGTGCTGACCACCCTTGCACCGGCATGGGCCATCAAAACACGGTCGCTGTTCACGGATTATGATGCGATTGCTGCAACCGATTTATTTCGGGCGGCCCATCGCAGCGGTGTCGCCGCAGCAACGCAGCATCGCATTTAAAGGGACCGTTGTTATTGCAGCGGCATGTTGTCGATCAGCCGCGTTTTGCCGATGCGGGCGGCAACAAAAATGCGGGCCGGGCGCGATAAGTCACTGACGCGGGTTAAGGTTTCGGCATCGCGAATATCCAAATAATCAATGGATTGAAATCCGGCGGCCAGAAGATCTTGTTTCCCGCTTTCCAGTAATGGTGCAAAGGGTGCGTCGGCGCGCTGTGCCGCCGCGATGATGCTTTTTAAGACGCGCGGGATGCTTGCGGCTTTCTTGCGGTCGTCGGGGCTGAGATAGGCGTTGCGGCTTGATAGCGCCAGGCCATCGGCTTCGCGCACCGTTGTTCCCATTTTGATGGCGACCGGGATATCGAGATCGCGGCTGAAGCGCCGAATGGTCGCCAGTTGTTGAAAATCTTTTTCACCAAAAATGGCGATATCGGGCAGGCATTGTAACAAAAGTTTGGTGACCACCGTGGCGACACCGTCGAAATGACCGGGGCGGGCGGCGCCACAAAGTTCATCTGATATGCCCGATACACTGACGGTTGTGGCAAACCCGGCCGGGTACATTTCAGCGACGCTCGGTGCGAACAAAACATCGGCGCCGACAGTGCTTAATTTTTCTGCGTCGCTTTGTTCGGTGCGGGGATACTGCTCGAAGTCCTCGCCGATGCCGAATTGTTTGGGGTTCACGAAAATACTGACGACCACATGATCGGTCTCGGCTTGCGCGTGGCGGACCAAGGACAAATGGCCCTCGTGGAGCGCCCCCATGGTCGGCACCAGGCCCACGGTTTTGCCGGCTTGACGCCAGGCGGAGACGATGCGGCGGAGGTCGCTCACAGTGCGCACAATTTGAACCGGTTTTTGTGCCGTCGCGTTGGTCATAATCGAACCGTCTCCTACTTCAGCTAACGTTTGATCTCGGTCCGTTCGAGCCGGGCCTGAGATAAACGATCCAAGCGATTGGAGCGAATCATCGTCTTAATATCTTTGACGTAATGGTCACGCCGCTCCGAATACAGCGACAAAGTGGGAGCAAGCAGCGCCCCGGTCAAGGGTTTCCCGCGCGACCGGGCCTCGGCCCTGACCTGGCGCAAGGTTTCATAGGCATCGTGGGTGTTCAGATTACGCATATAGGCGGCGACGGCCTCGCTCAGGTTATTGAAGGCATTGATGCGATGGCGGGCGCCGCTGCGTCGATCAAGCGGGATGATCCCGTCGTCGTCCCAGCTCCATTGGCCAAATAATGCATTGCCGGTCAGGGCGAAGCGGGATGTGCCCCAGCCGCTTTCGATGGCGGCCTGGGCCAGGGCCAAATCTGGGGGGACGATATCGATCCGCCGATAAAGCTCCTCGATATCGAGCGGTGGACCGACCGTCAGCGTCAAGGCGACGTCCGGGTCAAGCCCATAGGCCGCGCCAAGGATGGCCAAATCATCGAGGTCGCTGCCGGTTACACCCAGGCCGAGGTCAACCTTGTCTTTGATGGTTTCAAGATTGCGGCGGGTGGCCTGGATTCGTTCGTTTTCAGCCAGGATATGCGGCAGGATAATCGACAGAAACAGCTGCTTCCGCTGTTTATGGTCACGCACCAAGGGCAGCATTTGCGGCAGGGATTGGAGATAGACTCGGGGCACTGTATCACGCTTGGTCGGGATATCGGCAGCGCGGTAGCCAAGGTACTGAAAAACCTGATCCGGCGTCCTCAGGGTATAGGGCAGGGCGGCCACTGCGGCCCGGTTTGCGTCGACAACGGCGCGCGCCGTGAAGAATCCGATCGCGGCCATCGCGCTCAGGGCGACCAAAACGGCGCCGACTATGAGGCTCTGGGCCAAACAACAGGGCAATGGTTTCAAGCGTTTGCCTATGATATCCGGATCAACCGATTTTCACGATAGATACCTATATCTTGGTGTGTTAGTCATTTCAGACGCAATACCTATTCACTGTTGGGGAGTGAGATACGTGACAACGCCATCTGTTGGGCCTGGGCTGCCTCCATCGTCTGCCCATATCATTGTCCTCGGAAATGAAAAGGGCGGGTCCGGAAAATCCACCACCGCCATGCATATCATCACGGCGCTTTTGAACCGCGGGCAATCGGTCGGGTCCATCGACGTCGATTCCCGCCAAGGCTCGTTGACGCGCTATGTGGAAAACCGGCGCGCCTATTGTGAGCGCAGCGAGATCCCGCTGCCGATGCCGCGCCATCATATTGTCCCGCGCTCAACCCACGACTCGGTCGATGCCCAACGCGAAGATGAAGCCGCGCGGTTCATGCAATCCTTGATGGACCTGGCCGCCAACAATGCATTTGTGGTGATCGACTGCCCGGGCACCGACAGCCATTTGTCGCGGGTCGCCCATTCCTATGCCGATACCTTGGTGACCCCGTTGAATGACAGCTTTGTCGATTTGGATGTGTTGGCCAAAGTTGATCCGGTCACAAATAAGGTGGTGCGGCCGAGCCATTATGGCGAACTGGTGTGGGAAAGCCGTAAACTGAAGGCAATGCGGTCACGCGGCACCATCGACTGGGTGGTGATGCGGAACCGGATGTCGACTTTGGATGCCCACAACAAGCGGCGTGTGTATGATGCAATGGCGGAATTGCAAAAACGAATCAGCTTCCGCCATTTGGCCGGTCTCAGTGAACGGGTGATATACCGGGAACTGTTTTTACAAGGCTTGACCCTGATGGATTTCGCGGATGCGCGGTTGCAGCGGGAAATGACGGTGAGCCATGTGGCGGCCCGGCAGGAAATGCGTCAGGTGCTTGACGGATTAAACCTGCCGATCGCAGAAGCTGAAGCAGCGGAGTAACGCTTTATGCATTGGATCGCCCTGGGCCTTGTCCTGCTGGCGGGGTTCTTTCTGCTGTTGCGGTGGATGGCTACGGCTGAACCGGCCAGTCTGGTTCGTAAAGTGCGGATCATCGCCACTTTGGTCTTGGGTGGGTTATCGGTTGCGGCGGCGTTGACCGGCCGGTTCGGTATGGCCATTCCGTTGTTTTTGATGGCCCTTGGTACGGCGACGCCTAAGCGCTTTGCCGGTGGTTTGGCCGGTGGTCGGGGTGGACAGCGTGGATCTGGCCAAACTGGCGGGCAACAAGGACGGCCACGCAATAACAGTCGGATGACGCCGGACCAGGCCTATGAGGTGCTGGGATTGACGCCGGGGGCCACGATTGATGACATCCGCGAGGCGCATCGCCGCTTGATGCAGAAAAACCATCCTGACCGTGGCGGATCGGATTATTTGGCAGCCCAAATCAACGAAGCCAAAGATGTCCTGTTGGGAAAATAACAATAACAAGGAAAGATTAAGTCTTTCCGCCTAAAGATTGCCGTAACATCAGCGTAATAGGCTCCTGTAATACGCGTAACAATATTGTCTCTTTACGGTTTGTGAAGTGTCGGGCAAGCACACTGCACTGTACTGCAATCAACGGCGACCAGAGGACCATGACAACAGCACATCGTTTCGATCCCACCGTCTTACGGGAATATGATATTCGCGGCATCATCGGCAAAACACTCGGCTCCAAAGACGCCGAGGCGTTAGGGCAAGCCTTTGGCACCATGGTCCGGCGTAAGCTGGGCGGAGATAAACCGGTCCGTATCAAAGTCGGCTATGATGGCCGCCTGAGCTCGCCGGAGCTTGAAAAGGCGTTGATCGCCGGACTGCTGTCCACCGGTGCAACCGTGGAACGTGTCGGTCGCGGCCCGACCCCCATGCTGTATTTTTCCGTCTTCGACGATAACGCCGATGGCGGCATCATGATTACCGGCTCCCATAATCCGCCGGATTATAACGGCTTTAAAATGATGATCGGCAAAGAGGCGGTGTTTGGCGATCGGATCCAGGCGCTTGGTAAATTGGCGGCACAGGGCGATTTCGAGGTCGGCGATGCCGGGCGGGTGATCGATCAGCCCAAACGAAGCGCCTATATCAAGCGGCTCCTGAAGGACATCGACGACGGTCTATATCAAGGCCCGGCGCTGAACGTTGTCTGGGATCCCGGTAACGGGGCGGCGGCCGAAGTTTTGGCCGATGTGGTTGCTGGCTTACCCGGCCAGCATACGATCATCAATGGCGAGGTCGATGGCACGTTCCCGGCCCATCACCCGGACCCAACCGTTGCTGAAAACCTGGTCCAACTCCAAGCCGAAGTGGCTAAACACGGCGCTGATCTCGGCATCGCATTCGATGGCGATGGCGACCGCGTCGGCGCCATCGATGGCCGAGGGCGGATTGTGTGGGGCGATCAGCTGCTGGCGATCCTGGCCAAGGAAGTTCTGGCCGATCAGCCGGGTGCGACCATTATTGCCGATGTCAAAGCCAGCAAGGCGTTGTTTGATCGGATCGCGGACCTGGGCGGCAAGCCGCTGATGTGGAAGACCGGCCATTCCTTGATCAAAACCAAGATGCTGGAAACCGGCGCGCCGCTGGCCGGCGAGATGAGCGGCCATATCTTTTTCAAACATCGTTTCTATGGCTTCGACGACGCCCTTTATGCCGCGATCCGGCTGTTGATGGCGGCGGCCCGTCAGACCGGCGGTCTGAATGCCTTGCGCGATGATTTACCGGATGTGGTCAATACCCCGGAGCTACGGTTCCCGTGCACGGAGGCGCGCAAATTTGAGATCGTGCCGGAAGTCCACGCCCGCCTGAAAGCCTCGGGGGCCTTGGTTGATGATACCGACGGCGTGCGCGTGACCACCGCCGACGGCTGGTGGCTGTTGCGGGCTTCGAATACACAAGACGTCTTGGTGGCGCGTTGTGAAG
>JBBCIP010000092.1:0-12711 GCA_037189785.1 Alphaproteobacteria bacterium | reverse complement strand
CGAGCGATAGCCGCTGTCGACCCGTTCCACTTCCCGGGCGATCAGGCCATAAGACACATAGTTGACCCCAGGGCAGTCGTAGCCCTCGATCGTCGCCCCGAGCAGACCCATTTCGCCCATCTCGGTCATGATCTCGCGATGAAAATGTTCGTGGCGGTGCGCGTCCGTCACCCGCGGCAGCAGATTGTCCTGACAATAGCCATAGGCCGAGTCACGGATCAGGCGCTCCTCCTCCGTCAGTAAGCCATCTAAATCAAACGGGTCTTCCCAGACAAACGATGGAGTTGATGAAGACTTGCTCATAGTTGCTTGCCCTTCCACAGATGCTTTGGTCAATCTTCCTACTCCTACAATTTGGAAAAGTCACTATACAAAAGTGAAAAATTATAAGAAAATAATTTACAATATGAATATCCATCCAAAACATGAAGGCATCATGACCCAAGTATCCCTTAACGAAAAAGAACGCGAGCTTTTACGGCTGCTGAAACAGGATGCCCGGCAGACCGTTTCCTCCTTGGCTCAACACCTCAATTTATCACGTCCCACAATCCAGAACATGATTGCCAAGCTCGAAATGGTCGCCATTGATCGGTATACGGTAAAACTGAAGCCTGAATTTGCCGCCGGCAGCATCCGCGCTTTTGTTCTAATGAATCGAGACCCCAAAAAGTCGGATGTGATCACGGCGCGCTTGAAAAATATGCCGCAAATTACATCGGTTTACACAGTGACCGGCGAATATGACATGATCATTGAAATCGAAACCGACAATTTCCAGGGCCTGGATAAACTTTTGACCGATATTGTCGTGCTGGACGGGGTGGCCCGCACCCACACCTATATGGTGCTATCTGAAAAATATACGAAATGAGAAAGCGATTGTTTTTGCGCCCCATCGGTCGTGAAATTATCCGGGTCTAACCAACGCTTATACGCCGCCCGAAGCCGAGGCCAATCCTGGTCCGTGATTGCATACCAAGCGGTATCACGATTGCGCCCTTTATAAACCAGGGCCTGACGAAATATCCCTTCAAAAGCAAACCCCAAACGATCGGCCGCCCGACGCGATCCTGCATTTAAGTGATCGCATTTCCACTCATAACGGCGGTAGCCCAGACTATCGAAAGCGTAGGCCATCATCAGGGACATGACTTCGGTAGCGGCTGAGGTCTTCTGTAAATGAGGGGCATACATAATATTACCCACCTCAATCGACCCAAAAGCAGGTGTGATCCGCAAATAGCTGGCCATCCCGACCGGTACGCCCGTCTTCGCATCAAGAATTGTATAAAATAATGGATCCTGGCTGACCGCCAAGGGCGCCAACCAACCAGCAAAGTCATCATACGTGCTGAATGGACCGGAAAACATATAGGTCCACAAATGGTCTTCGGTTGGTTGAGCCACCGCTTTGTAAAGATCTGGGCCATGGAGAGCGGCATCTAACGGCACTAAACGACAAAACCGCCCCGAAAGCTCGATGCGTTCGGGGTGTTTGCTAGGCTGCCAATCGGGAACAGAAAGCCCAATCGGCTGCCCAAAATCATTTGTACGGTCAGACGCCATGGCACGCCTCATGTAAAAGATTATATGGCCGCCGTGATGATAATTTCCACATTCCAACCCGGCTTGGCCAACTTTACTTGGCCCGTTGCCCGAGCCGGTGCACAACCGGCCGGTAACCAGGCTTCCCAAGCGGTATTCATTGCATCGAAATGCTTGAAATCGTCGATCCAGATGATTGCACTTAGAATTTTTGATTTATCGCTGCCAACACGGCCCAAATAGTCATCGATGTCGCCAAGAACGCTTTTCATCTGGTCTTCGATAGACGTGCCTTCTTCACCGACCATACCGCACAGATAAACGGTATTGTTATGTACGACTGCATGGCTAAGGCGTGGGCCCGGTTCAATCCGCTGAATGGTCATAATACCCTCTGTTTAAATGACAGGAAACTCGATGCCCGCGTGATAGACGAAGCAAAGCCTAATGTCAAAACACATGAGAGAATTGTCCACTCACCTTCGGATATATTTATCCATCCTGTGTATTCAAACGTCGGTTTAATTCAGTTCGTGCGCGGGACAATCGACTTTTTATCGTTCCGACCGCACAACTACAGACTTCAGCAGCATCCTCATAACTCAAGCCGCTGGCCCCAACCAAAATCAGGACCTCTCGATGTTCTTCGCTTAATTGCCAAAAGGCTTTTTGAAAGTCCCCGAATTCAAGATGTGCTTCTTGAGCCGGTGTCACTGTCACGGACTTTAAGATTTCCTCGTCCAGGGGAACCGCCGGGACACCAACCTTACGTAATTCGGTATAAAATTGATTGCGGAGAATTGTAAAAAGCCAGGATTTCATATTCGTTCCCGGCTTGTACTGATGCATGGCGGCCAAAGCGCGCAGCACTGCCTCCTGCACCAGATCGTCAGCCCGATCACGATCCTTGCTTAGAAAACGAGCGAATGCCCGTAAGTCTGGAATATATTGCACAAGGCTAGATCGAAAATCACCATCTGTTCCACTATCACGTGCCATACACGGCCCTATTTTGTCGAGTTTACCAGCCTGTGCTCGGCGCTACTCCTGCTCCACAGTACAATAAGACCGCCTGCATGACGATAGAGAAAAGGGCCTGAAACTCTTATTGCATAAATGTTCTAAACAGATTTTTTTGCAGTGCATCTTATTGCTAGAAAAACACATAGTGACTATTTTAGTTCCCTTACTCTTTTTACAGTAGAACATTCCGACATAATTTAAAGTACCATCGAGCTTGATGCATGCGGCCATATTTTGGCATGTTAAATCTAGCAGGAACGACACGAACAATTATTGTAGTGATCATGATCTGGAGCGACATAAAACGTGGCCAACCGTGATACGGCTTTATCATTCTTTTCTATCGCTTGCCTGGACACATCACCACGGAGACCGAAAATAAAAATGGTCCTGATAGTCTAAAACGTTGTCTTGTCAGGTATAAATTATGTTTGATTATTGTAATATTTGATCAGAAAACGGCAGGAATGACTTAAATTTCAGATTTTTCAATTTTCTTTAACAAGTCCATCATAGATTCTGGAATTGGCTCACATGCGACATTTGCATAAATTCCTTTGATGCATTGCGAAAGCCATTCACTATCAATCTCAGTCTGAGGCTTTTCTTTTTGTGATGTTACGGTAATCGGCGTCTCTTGTTCTGCGCCGGACATATAAAGCCTCCCACCCATAAAAAAAGACCATAGTTTAAAAGTTAAAGCGCGACTTCCTAGGTTAGGCCAATATAACTGCTTTGGTCTTGATATTTTTTTAAGAACAGTCTTTTCGGATCCTTGGAACTCTGCCCCCCTAAAAATCGTTGAATAGAGTGTCGCAACGAAAACCAACTATAGGAGCCAATATGACTTTCCTCAAAGCGATATCTTCAATGATAATAGTTGCATTTACATCAGCCTTTGTATTGTCGGCCTGCAATACAACAGAAGGGGTTGGAAAAGATCTGGAATCTGCGGGGGATGCTATTAAGGATACGGCTCGCGATGCCAAATAATGTCTAATATTTTATGACACTCCAGTAATTAACACCCTAAAAAACACCGGCTTATTCCAAGTAAGCCGGTGTTTTTAAATGTACATATTTCGATACAAATATTTAGAGCCCTCCACAGTTTATTGTAGAGGTCGATGGGGATCTGGACGCGGCGGGAGTTCATCCGGAACCTGTTCTGGGCTGGGAATATCCTCAACAGGGGGACGAGGTGGAAGTTCAGAGGGAGGGTCTAAAATCGGTTCTTCTGCAGGAGGATTTATAGGCGGATCGCTCGGCCCCGGTTTTCCTGGAGGCTCATCTGGTTTTTGCAGGCCAAAGATACTATTGCCGTGAGGGACGAGGTTCACTGAAACCATTTTACATGCCTAACACTTAAAAACGCTTTTCATAGTTAGTCCATAATCATGTAGATGATCACCAAACTCACCACAGCCAAACCGAACGAAAAGCCTAATACATAGCGCATGACGCCAAGTTTCGTGCCCTGACTCGCGCGCTTTTCGGAAATTTCCTTAGATGTTCGATTTTGTGAAGTTTCCACTTTTACCTCCCGTCTGTCGTTTTGCGTGAAGATGGCGCTGCGGGACTGTATCCTGACTTCTGCGGGGCTTGCTCTGGCATATCTTGATTCGTGATGACGGTCGCCTCAAGCATATCCAGAGCATGAGAGATGCTGAAGTCGTCATCTTTATGCTCTTCTCCTTGTCTTCGACTACGCGCCATAACATCTTGAAGTATTTTACGTTTCTGCTCGTAGCTGAGATATTTTGCGGCTACGATTGCCTTTAATAGCGGTGCATTTTCTCCGTCTGGATAGACCCTAGTCATAACGTCACCTTAATTTCTTATATGGTTTCTTAAAGGAAACGTAGCTTATGGCGAAAGGTTCCACCCAGCGCCCTTTGACTAAAATCAATATTAAGTCGTACTAAAACTCTCCCCTAGCCGGGAACTTCTGGAGCCTGTTATCGTTATAGCTCAATATCACACCCTACGAAGGAACCGTGGACATGAGTGAAGTAAAATCTATTAAAGCTGCTACCGAAGATCTTAAGGACCTTAAAAATCGCAGCACAGAAACTCTTGAAGAGGAAATTGCTAAACTTCGGGAGGATGTTGTAAGTATTGCTGCCACACTAAAGCATATCGCATCTGATGCTGCAAACATCGCCGTGGATGCAGCCAAAGACAAATTTGAAAAAGCCAGTAGTGAAGCCAAGGCCGCTGCCGGAAACAGCAAGGCCGCTGTCGAGAAAACTGTTGTAGACCATCCTTTTACTACCGTTTTGATTGCTCTTGGCTTAGGATTCCTTATTGGAACCTGGGTGCGACGCTAATTTGATAAGCTCGCCCATAACTGAATAGGGGGCAGCTATTATGCGTGCAATTGTATTCTTCATTATACGCGAGTTAATAGCTGCCGGTGCCCTCAGTAGCTTAATGGGCAAAGACAATAAAAACCAAGAACGTATTGCAGGCTTTGCCCGTGATACGCTGGTTTCTGTTGCTAAGCGCTTATTTGTTGTTGCGATCGCAATTCTGTTTTTCGTGATCGCAGCAGGGTTTTTAATTGCTGCAGCTTATATGCAGTTAAGCATCAGTTTAACCGCACCATTTGCTGCATTGATTATGGGGTCTTCACTGGCCGTCATTGGATTGGTTGTTCTGTTCTTTAGTAAAGAACGCGGAACTGCCAACAACAATGAAAATTCCACCAATGCAGCACGACACCAAAACGCAACAGAGAATCAATCCGAAGAGTCTAGTTTTAATGTAGGACAACAAGGGCTTACGGATACAATTCAACGTATTGTTACAAGTGCGCAAACCATCTTTGCAGAGGTTAGTAAAAATACCCCTTTCATGATTGCTGTTGCAGTGATGATAGGGCTTTGGATGGGATCAGAAAAGAAAGATAAAAAGGATAAGGAAAAAAATGATTAGAAAGCGTGCAAGTGCCTAAAGCCGTGCACGCAAGATAAAGGAGAAAAATGATGGCCACATCTTCCGTTATGAAAAATAAGGCTGGTGTTTCCGACGTCAACACTGGAATTGAAAAAGGTGATCGGCAACAACTTGCCAAAGGATTAGCCAAAGCTCTTGCAGAAACTTATGTTCTGTATGTCAAGACACAAGGCTTCCATTGGAATGTTGTTGGACCATTATTTTATGGCCTTCATAAAATGACTGAAGAACAATATGAAGATATGGCCGCAGCCATAGATAAATTAGCGGAACGGATGCGTGCCATTGGCTATCCTGCTCCTGCAAGCTTATCTGAATTTGTAAAGTTAAGTGAACTAAAGGATGCCGCTAAAATTCCTGATGCAGAAACAGCAATCGCAGCTTTGGTCGCAGATCACGAGACTATCGCCAGAACCTTTCGTGAAACCGTAAAAGAAGCGGATGAAGTCGATGATGTCGTAACAGCAGACATGCTCACGGCACGAATGCAATCTCACGAAAATATGGCCTGGATGCTAAGATCATTAATTGGTAAATAAGACGCTTCCATGTATAGCAATATGGACTGAAAGCAACCTATCAGTCCATATTGTTGTAATCATTTTCGACTGTATTAAACGGTAGCTTCCGCATAAGAAAGAAACAAGGCCTGACTGATAGCGGCTTTTACCGTATTCGGCATAAAAGGTTTGGTAACCAGAAATGTCGGCTCAGGTCTTTCACCTGTCAGCAAACGCTCAGGATAAGCGGTAATAAAAATTACCGGCGGTTTGCCATCAATCAAAATATCACGAACAGCCTCAATACCGGAACTGCCGTCTGCTAACTGAATATCAGCCAGAATTAATGCCGGCTTATATTGATTTGCTGCAGACACCGCCGCTTGTCTAGTCGCAGCAACATCAACCACCTTGTGCCCCAAGTCTTCGACAATATTGCGAATATCTAAGGCAATGACGGGCTCGTCTTCTATGATTAAAACAGAGACAGGCGGATGAGCCGTCATATCACGAATAGCTTCCCGCACAAGATTTCGTACAGATACCTCATCGGTATTAAGAATATGTCCCACTTCTATATCTGTAAATTCTTCGACTGCGGTCAAAAGCAAAGCTTGGCGACGTAATGGTGCTAGATCACCCAACTTTGCTGTAATAGCATTTAATTCCACATTGTCGCTTGATGCCGAAATACGCCCACTCACCCAAATAGTATGAAAAATAGAGTAAAGAGCTACACGTGGTGCCAAATCATGGTTAACGAGACCAGGGTCTTCAATGATTGCTTCTAGACATGCTCGTACATAGGAATCACCGCCAATTTGGCTGCCCGTTAACGCTCGGGCATATCGACGCAAAAAAGGAAGATGGGGAGCAATCGCGTGCGCAAATGGCATCTGAGAAACCTTTTTAAATTGTGGGCAAAATCAAATCTGCCACCCAATTCCGTAAATTGTTTATAATTATTATCGCTGCGATAGTCGCATAAACTAGATCTGGTGACAATATTTATCTATCATGGTCAATCTCTTAGAGTTCGGGACGCCATGATAAACTGGATTAAGAAAAAACCGCTTCGAACACAATTAATTATGATCCTTTGCTTGGCAATCGGGCCAGCAGCAGGCTTGTCTATTTGGCAAGGAATAACCACCTATAATCGACAAATTCGTCAAATAGAACGCACGCTTGCAGATTCTGCACGGCTCGCGGGCGAGGCGCAGATCAGCATCATTACTGCAGCCCAACCTTTGCTTGAAGCTTTGGCGGCTCAGCCTGTAATCCAGAATTCAGACTATCCCGCCTGCGCCACACTACTAGAAAACAGCATAAAAAATTCCCTGCATTATTCCCGCATTATCGCCGTTGATTTAGAAGGCAACATCAAATGCAGCACCATCCCGGTCACTGAGCAATTACATTTTGGTGACCATATTTGGTTACAGGAAACCGTTCTCAATAAAAGCTTCACAATTAGTGGCCTACGTCAACGCACCCTGACAAATCGACATGCTTTGGGCGTATCAACACCAATTTTTGATCAAGACGAAAAGATCGTCGGTATTCTTGCCATGAATGTTAAATTGAGTGCCATTGAGCGCGATATTACACAATCAGTGCAAACACCAGCAAAAACCATTCTTCTGGATCAAGATGGTAATTTTATTGTTCCTTTAGAAACACCCACATCTTTCGCCCGTAACTTTCCTAACCGTAATATTGTCTTACCTTATCTTCAGGATGGTCGAGCTTTATTCACTGCCAAAAATGGTCTCGATGAATCGTGGCTTTATGCAATCGATACGGTTGTCAAAGATAAAGTTTATGTATTATTCGGGCAATCACGCAAAGACTTAATAAGTGTTGCGCGCATAGATCTGGCCAGAAGCATTGCAACACCGCTGTTGATTTGGATTATAGGTCTTACGACCTTATGGTTCGGAATTCAACGGTTGGTCCTGCGGTGGGTAAACTATCTGAAACGCATAGCCGCAATATATGCACGTGGCCGCTATTCAGTGCGGCCGACAAGAATGGTTGAAGCACCTGATGAATTTTATGGAATGGGAAAAACCTTCACCCGCATGGCCGAAGTAATAGAACAGCGTGAAGCCGAACTAGAATCCTCCCTCGAACAAAAGAATGTTCTCATTCGCGAGGTCCATCACCGTGTAAAAAACAACTTACAAATTATTACGAGTTTATTGAACTTACAATCCCGGCATTTGCATGATCCCCGGGAAATAGAAATTTTCGATACAGCCAAGAGTCGCATCAATGCCCTCGCTCTCGTTCATCGCAGCCTGTACGAAGCGGAGAGTTTACAATATGTCAACTTGAAAGAGTTTCTTGAAGAACTATGCCAACAACTTCAAAAGACAGGCTGGGGAGCCGCTCGCCGTGTTCGTTTTATAATGGAGATCCCTTCTGTTGCTGTAACAGCAGAAACCGCTGTGCCGCTGGCTTTATTACTCACTGAAACAATTACCAATGCTTTCAAATATGCATTTGAAGGGCGAAATATTGGAAACATTTATATAATTCTTGAGCAAAATACACAAGGAGGTGCAATCCTTCGTATTAGAGATGATGGCGTTGGCGGCATGAATATATCATCAGATAAAAATTCAAAAGGTATTGGACACACCCTGATTTACGCTTTTGCGCAACAACTCGGTGGTCAAGTCGACGTTCAAGATGACAACGGTATATGCTGGACAATAACAATGCCTGTCTTCAAAACATACACCGACGACCATTTGAAAAAATAGATAGTATCTATTCCTCTTTCGTCACGGGAATAGCACGCAAAGGTAGACTGGTGCGCCTTACCAACGGCCGTAAAGCAAAATGAGACCGTATCGATCGAATACCTGCAACCTTCGTTAATTTTTCTTGCAGGAACCGTTCATAAGACGCCAAATCCGCAGCCACGATCCGCATCAAGAAATCTTGGCTCCCTGTCATGAGATAGCATTCCATGACTTCTTCAAATCGCTCAATATGCTCCTCAAAATTACGAAGCGGCGCAGCCATCTGAGTCTCAAGCTCGATCGACACAAAAACGCTGATCGGCAAGCCTAAAGCCGCCTGATCCACCTGGGCAACATAGCCCGTGATGATTTTAGCGTCTTCCAACAGCGCAACCCGTCGGGCGCAGGGGGTCGGCGACAGCCCCACCTGTTCAGCCAATTCCGTGATCCTGATCCGACCATCCTTTTGCAAAGCCGTGATTATCTTACGGTCTATGGCATCAATTATCATGTTTTCCTCTAAAATATTTCATGATTTTAGAGTTTTTGCATAATTTCTCACTCAAGGGAAGATATCTTTGGTGAGAAGCTCCAACTCCCTTGGTTTATAATGAAGCATTGGCTTAATGAGGAACCGGCCTATGACTTTGAGCATCCACATTCCCGAACCCAAAGTTCGCCCAGGCGATAGCCCCAATTTCAGTTCCATCGTCATTCCACCGGCCGGATCGGTACGCTGCCCCCGCCCCTCTGAAAGCGCGGAAACCATCCGTGACCTAGCCTATTCACTGATTCGCGTTTTAAATGAAACCGGTGATGCGGTCGGCCCGTGGGCAGACTATCTCGGGGAAGAATTAAATGACGAGACCCTCCTACAAGGGCTTCGCGATATGATGCTGACCCGCACATTCGATCAACGCATGTTGATGTCACAACGTCAGGGCAAAACATCATTCTACTTGCAGTGCACTGGCGAGGAAGCCATTGCCTGCGGTTTCCGCCGCCGTCTAAAAGATGGCGACATGAACTTTCCCACCTATCGTCAGCAAGGCTTATTGATCGCGGGAGAATATCCTCTTGTAGATATGATGTGCCAAATCTATTCCAATTCTCGTGATCCACTAGGCGGCCGTCAATTGCCCAATATGTATTCGGCGAAAAGCCATGGCTTCTTCACCATTTCGGGTAACTTGGGCACCCAATATGTGCAAGCTGTTGGTTGGGCCATGGCTTCTGCCTTAAGCGGAGATGATCATATTGCCGCTGGGTGGATTGGCGACGGTGCAACGGCATCGTCGGACTTTCATTCCGCTTTGTTAAACGCCGCCGTTTACAAACCCCCAGTCGTTTTGAACGTTGTCAACAATCAATGGGCCATATCCACGTTTCAAGGAATAGCTGGGGGCGAAAACACAACCTTTGCCGCCCGTGCGCATGGGTATGGTTTTCATTCGATCCGTGTTGATGGGAACGATTATCTTGCCGTCCTGGCCGCATCGAAATGGGCTATTGACCGCGCCCGCACCAATTGCGGGCCGACACTGATCGAATGGGTGACCTATCGCGCTGCCGCGCATTCCACATCGGACGATCCATCTGCTTATCGCCCGAAAGAAGAAAGCGGCGCCTGGCCATTGGGCGACCCCATAGAGCGGTTAAAAATACATTTGATCCGGCGTGGTGCTTGGTCCGTTGAGCGTCACATTCAGCTTGAAGCTGAATTAAATGATGTTGTTGTGTCTGCCCAAAAAGAAGCCGAAAGCTACGGCACGCTTCATTCAGGCCAAAGCATTTCGCCGAGTGATATTTTCCAAGGCGTCTACGAGACCATGCCGCCGCACTTGCGCAAACAACGTCAAGACGCAGGAGTGTAACCATGACCCGCATGACTATGATCGAAGCCATTCGGGACGCCATGGGCGTTGCTATGGAACAGGATGAGAAAGTCGTCGTCTTTGGCGAAGATGTCGGTTATTTCGGGGGCGTATTCCGCTGTACTCAGGGCCTACAAAAACGGTTCGGTAAAACACGGTGTTTTGATAGCCCAATCAACGAAAGTGGTATTATTGGCACCGCCATCGGAATGGCAACATATGGCATGCGGCCCTGTGTAGAAATTCAGTTCGCCGATTATGTTTTTCCTGCCTATGACCAAATTACGCAAGAAGCTGCGCGCATTCGTCATCGCTCCAACAGTCAATTCACATGCCCATTGGTTGTACGCATGCCCACGGGTGGTGGAATTTTCGGTGGCCAAACCCACAGCCAAAGCCCGGAGTCATTGTTTACCCATGTCGCAGGATTAAAGGTCGTCATGCCATCGAACCCTTATGATGCCAAAGGTCTTTTGATCGCTGCAATCGAAGATCCGGACCCTGTGATATTCTTGGAACCCAAACGCCTTTATAACGGCCCTTTCGATGGCCATCATGATCGTCCCATTATTCCATGGTCGAAGCATGCGCTGGGCGAAGTACCAGATGGCCATTACAATATCGATCTTGGCAAGGCTGCCATTCGGCGGAGCGGAGAAGCCGTTACGATCTTAGCCTATGGCACCATGGTTTATGTCGCTGAAGCGGCCGCAGAAGAAAATGGCATTGACGCCGAAGTGATTGATCTTCGTACTCTGCTGCCTTTGGATATCGATACCATTGTCAATTCGGTCAAAAAAACCGGGCGTTGCGTCATTGTCCATGAGGCGACATTGACATCAGGGTTCGGTGCCGAACTGTTATCGGTTGTCCAAGAAAATTGCTTTTATCATTTGGAAGCGCCCATCATCCGTGTCGCCGGTTGGGACATGCCCTACCCCCATGCACAAGAGTGGGATTATTTCCCCGGCCCGGCTCGTGTCGGCCGCGCTTTGTTAAGCGTCCTAGACCAATAGCAACGAACCACGAAGGAGCGATAAAATGGGGGAATATCTCATCAAACTACCCGACGTTGGCGAAGGCGTTGCCGAAGCAGAACTGGTCGAATGGCATGTCAAGATCGGCGATGTGGTGCAGGAAGATAAAATCCTTGCCGCCGTCATGACCGACAAAGCAACGGTTGAAATTCCGTCACCTGTGAATGGGGAAATTTTATGGCTGGGAGCCGAGGTTGGCGATACGGTCGCCATTGGTTCGGCCCTGGTCCGCCTGCAAGTCGACGGCGACGGTAATGTAGGAGCTCAGGAACAACACTCTCAAGCTCCTAGCCCTAAACCACTGGTGACTAAGCCTGCAGACCACAAGACATCAGAGGTAATACCAGAAAAGCCTGCGTCAACACCTGCAATTAAACCCGAACCAGTCGCACCGCAGACAAAGTCCGTTCAGCCGTCCTCTTTGCGCCAACACCGTGCCCTGCAACCAGGCGAAAAACCTTTGGCCTCCCCCTCTGTTCGGCAGCGTGCGCGCGATATGGGCATCGATTTGCGTCAGGTTCCGGCCAGTGGCCCCGCAGATCGCATCACCCATGACGATCTGGAGACTTTTGCAACGGTTGGCTCCACCCCCTCCCATAGCCAGCGCTTGCACGAAAATCACGCTATCCAAGACATCAAGGTCATAGGGTTACGGCGTAAAATCGCCGAACGCATGGCCCGCGCCAAATCACGTATTCCTCACATCAGTTATATTGAAGAAATCGATGTTACCGCGCTTGAGGAATTGCGTGGAAAATTAAATGGGCAAAAACGGCCTGATCAAACCAAACTGACGATATTACCTTTCTTGATGCAGGCCATGGTGCGCGCTATCGCCGAACAGCCACAAATGAACGCTGTTTATGATGACGACAACGGCATCATCCATCAACATGGCGGTATCCATATCGGTATCGCGGCACAAACCCCAGCCGGTTTGATGGTACCCGTGGTCAAACACACAGAAGCCCGCAGCTTGTGGAATTGTGCCGCCGAAGTAAATCGTTTGGCCGATGCC
>JBBCIP010000091.1:0-16180 GCA_037189785.1 Alphaproteobacteria bacterium | reverse complement strand
CCGGAGCCTTATCGATCCGCTTATCGGGCCCACGGCGTTATGCCGAGGGGTTCTCGGATGAGCCGTGGCTTAATCAAGATGGGCAGGACCCAAGCAATGCCGATGTGTGGCGTGGCTTGCGGCTGATGATGTTGGTCTGTGGCGGCGTTCTTGGTGTGATCGTTATTTTAACGGTGGCTGTTTGACGACCAAAGAACATCCAGCCACAATCAATTCCACGCGATCGACCGCGGCAGCTATGGCTTGATTGAGACGGCCTTGGGCATCTCGAAAATGCCGCCCGAGCGGGGTGTCGGGCACAATTCCCAATCCCACTTCGTTCGTGACGAAAATCAGTTTGGCATTGGTTTCCGCAATGGCCGCTATCAATTCTGTCGTGAACAGATCAATGGCGTGGTTGTGTTCCATGATATTCGATAGCCATAAAGTCAAGCAATCGACCAAAATAGCGGCGTCGGGATGATCGGCTTGGCGGATGGCGGCGGTAAGATGCAACGGCGCTTCGATCGTCTGCCACGTGTCTCCGCGTTCAGTTTGATGTTTGGCTATACGCTCGGCCATTTCGTCGTCGCGAGCTTCGGCCGTGGCGATATAGATGGGGCGCGTGGATGTTTCGGCGAGTGCCAGACCACGCCGTGTTTTTCCCGACCGTGCTCCGCCAAGTATCAAAAAACTACGCGCTGTCATAGCTGTCCTAAAATGAGTAAAGCCGTTATAAGGGCTGCGATTTCAGATAATTGTACGGCGGCGCCGAGCACATCGCCGGTATAGCCGCCGAACTGTTTCCGACTGATTTGGCCGATCAGCACCGCGACAACAGTCGCCGCACACAGCAACACCAAACCATTCCACTCCATAACAACGACCGCGACCGCAACAGATATACTAAACGCAACTCCGATCACCCATGGGTTCGGACTAGCAACGGACGCGCCCAAGCCATCGGTGCGGGCCGGTTGTGTGGTAGCGAGGACGATCGGTATCGCCATGCGTGATAACACACCGGTCGTCAGCAACACGATCCATACCACAGCCGGATCGTGCAAGCTGGATATACCCACAGCCCGAATTGACAATGAAAAGAACAGCGCCGCTGCCCCATATGTGCCGATGCGACTGTCGCGCATAATCTCGAGCTTGCGCTGTTTTGACTGTCTGCCGCCCAGGCCGTCAAAAAAATCACTCACGCCATCTTCATGAAGGGCGCCGGTGATCACAACGGTTGTTAAAAGCGCCAAAAGTGCGGCAAGCAATGACGGCAAGTTGAACCCATAGGCGAGCCAATATATAGCGCCACCGCAGGCCCCAACCATGCCGCCGACCAACGGCATTACCCAAACTGCAGACGCCATAGCATTCGGTGCGGGCGTGCCAATGGTGCGCAGAGGGATGCGGGTCAATAGCATGACCGCCAAGGCGATGTCGTTTAGTCGATTTTTAAACCACGCTTTCACGTTTCTGAACCAGGATGATGAGAAGAGGATATCGCTGCTTCAGCGAATGTTGCCATTCTAAGATGCGTGAATGCGGCCGCTTTGACAATAGCAACAGCAAGTGCGGCCCCTGTCCCTTCACCCAAACGCATTCCCAAATCCAAAATCGGATCCAGGCCGTAGTGTTTTAAAAGATCACGATGGGCCGGTTCCGCAGATTGATGACCGGCCAGGCAATGGTCAAGAATTGCTGGATTGTCGAGCACCAGGGGCGCGATCGCGGCGGAGACGACATAGCCATCGAGTATAACCGGAATGCGATAATGACGGGCCGCCACAACGCCACCGGCAATGGCGCATATCTCGCGTCCACCAACACTCATTAAAATATCAAATGCACTGTGGCCATGGTTTTGTTTGTGTCTGGCCACGGCACGATCGATAACCTGGGCTTTCCAGACCACGCCATCGGGGGCGAGGCCGGTACCAGGACCGGCCCAATCCTGCCCCGATCCGCCATAGACGGTGGCGGCAAGCGCGGCCGCAATGGTGGTGTTTCCAATACCCATCTCACCAAAAAAGACCAAATCAGATGCAGGGTCGACGGCTGCGATACCGGCGTTCAGCGCCTCCAGCGTTTCCTGCTCGGTCATGGCCGACGTCCGCGAAATATCTTGGGTTGGTTGGTCCAAGGACAGGGGGAGTACGGTTAGATCAGCCCCGACCAAATCGGCAAGCGCATTAATCGCTGCGCCGCCATGGGCGAAATTCATGACCATTTGCTGGGTGACATCACGGGGAAAGGGTGAGACCCCCTGATCTGTGACGCCATGATTGCCGGCGGCGACAATGGCCTGAACGTGATCTAGTGCAGAAACACCTTTCCACCCAGCCAGAAAAACGGCGATGTCCTCAAGCTTGCCAAGCGAGCCCGCAGGCTTCGTCAATTGTGTTTGTCGTTCTGCGGCTTGTTGTATGGCCCCACGGTTTGCCGTCGGCAGGGTGCCAAGCAATGTGACAAACGCATGGCGATTAAGAAGGTGAGCGATTTTCTGCAACAACACATTCCTTCGTCAAGGACGGAACCTTGCCGTGTTTTATCACCAAATGATTTTTTGGGCGATTTCTTTGAGCGGCCTTAAATCATAAAATACAAGAATAAATGTAAAATAAGATAGATTTCGGCGGAACACATAAAAAAAGGCGGGCAATAGACTTGCCCGCCTTATCGGTTAGGAATGGATCTAAGACCTAGAACTTGTAGTCGAGTCTGATGCCGTAGGTTGCAGGCATACCGACCACACGAACATATGGACCGTTACCGCCCGTGCCTTGGAAGTTATAATAGTATTCATTCAGGATGTTTTTGCCCCACAGGCTCACCATCCATTTATCGTTTTGGTCGGCAATGGCGATCCGTGCATTGACCAGCCAATAGCTTTCTGTGGCATTTAGCAATTCGCCGCCACCAGATGTGGAGTCACGATAGATAAAGTCAGCGGCAGCTTGAGCATAAAGATTGCTGCTGATATCCCACCGGTATTTTGGTGTGGCATTCAATGACCACTCCGGTGAGTTAGGCAGAGAAGCCCCAGATGCATCTTCATAAATAATATTGTTCATGCTGCTTAGACGGCTGACACGCATCCATTCTTTGATCTTGGAATTGACATAAGCGGCGCCCAGATCAACGCTGAAGTTTTCATTAATCAACCAATTCATTTCCACTTCGGCGCCATAGACGCGGGATTTCGGAATATTGGTGATGCCCGAAATATTGCCGACGAAGGTCACGGCAAGTCCGCTTTCTTGTTTGTCTTTATAGTCATAATAGAACGCGGACGCGTTGAATTGCATGCGGCCGTCGAAGGCTTTGGCTTTGACCCCGGTTTCAAACGCTAACAATTTCTCAGGTTTATAAGATTTGATTTGGGTTTGGGTGTTGGCATTCGCGCCGTTGAAGCCGCCCGATTTAAAGCCGGCTGATACGGTAGCAAACAACAGCACATCGTCGGTTGCATCAAAATTGATGCCGGCCTTCCACATGAACTTTTTGGTCTTTAAATCTTCGTCAAACGGATTGAACGTCCCATAATTTGGGGAGTCTGGCCGGTCATCATAAACGGCGCAACTACCATCCGGTACGAACGGCGGATTAGGCAGGCCGGCGGCTCTGATCATATCGCCGATCACGCCATTTGTCGCTGCAGCCAGAGTGCCGTCACGGTCATATGTACAGCCAAAGAAGCTACGATCTTCTTCGGTGTAACGAATGCCGCCGATCAAGCGCAGTTGATCGGTGGCTTGCCATTCGGCATGGGCAAACCCGGCCATGCTTTCGGTCTTTTGTCTATACCGCGTATCCAGTTCATTGATGCCAAGGGCAAAGCCAAAGACTGAATCGGACATGAAGTAGTTATAATCTTCATTGATTTTGTCATAGGAATAATAGCCGCCGACGATCCAGGTGAACGGCCCATCGTCATTGCTGCTGAGGCGCAGCTCTTGCGAAAACATATCCAAATCGGTGTCATTGATGCTGGCCGAATCATTGGCAGCGGCACCATCCCAATCGTTGGTTTCAGAACGTTTGAATTTATCATAAGCGGTGATTGACGACAGCATGACATTACCCATGTCAATATTCAGCCGGGCAGAGCCGCCAAGCAATTCATTATCACGCACGGGTCTAAAGCCAGGAGTCCAATCGGTGACGCGATTGTCACCAAGAGTATATATCATTGGTGCCCCAAACGTTGGGTTGCTAAAGGGTTGTGCTAATCCTATGTCCAAGCCGTTAAAGGCTGTCGGCGATGTATTCTCTGATTGATCGCGTACATAATGCAACTTCACCAGAAGCGAGCTGTTTTCCTTGATATCAAAATTCAGCTGGCCGCGAATAGAAGCCTGATCTTGCTCACCCAATGGTTTTTCCTCGGGGCGGGATAAGCTGCGTTGCCAGCCACTGGATCGAACAACTTTACCCGACAAGCGGCCTTGGACTGTGTCGGATATGGGGCCGCTGACATAGGCTTCCAGATCTACTGTGCTAAAGCGGCCATATTCGGCTGAAACGCCTGCTTCAAAATCGCGGGTCGGTTTGCGCGACAGAAAGTTGACCTGTCCGGCGGTGGTGTTACGGCCATACAAGTCGCCTTGCGGGCCTTTCAACACTTCGATCCGTTCCATATCAAAAATGGCACCACGGCTTGCCATGGTATAAGGGATTGCGACTTCGTCGATATAAAGGCCGACGGTGCTCGACGAGTTACCATAAGGATTGTTGAAACCAACACCACGGATGGTGTAAATCGGCACACCTTGTGATCCGGTGTCGGTAACCTGCAAGCCTGGGGTGACTTGGCTGAGTTGTTCAGCGGTCATAATACCGCGTTCTTTCAGCGCATCACCCGTAAACGCATTGATGGTGATCCCGATGTCATTGATGCTTTGGGCGCGTTTTTGCGCCGTTACAAGAATTTCTTCAATGGCCAACGGGGCTTGGGATTGCGCAGACGCGGCCGTGGTCAACGCAATGAATGATGTTGCCCATGCGAATGATCGCATGGTTCTTTTATGACTGAACTTAGTACGCATAGCGCTCCTCCTTGTTGTAGGCCGACCACATGTTTGTGGTCGGTGTCTGTTGTTGTCGATGATCATCCAGAATTATTGAGATTTCGTTGCGTCATAGACGACTTTGCCGTCGATGATGGTTGTCACGTTTTTAATGGTGTGAACCTCGGTAATGGCAATTTTGAAAGGATTTTTGTCGACGATGGCCAGATCGGCAATTTTACCCTTTTCGATCGTGCCGCTTTTATCGCCGAGCCCCAATTGTTTGGCGCCATTTATGGTAAATAAAGTAATAGCGTCTTCAAGTGTAACGGCTTCAATCGCACCATACGGCTCGCCTTCACCGCCTGGCGCCTTGCGGGTGACCAGTGTTTCAATCGCGATCCATGGGTTTGGCGTTGGAACAACAGACCAATCAGAACCAACGACCACATTGGCACCAGTATCCAGTCCTTCTTTCACTGGCCAGGCGCGTTTATTGCGCTCATCGCCGGTGACTTTGATAATGTCGGCGGTGATAGCCTGCGGAAACCACAGATATGGTGAGTATTCGAGGGTGGCATTGAGTTTAACGGCCCGTCCAATATCGTCTTTCGAGACGAAGGTTAAATGACCGATGTCATGGGTTGGGCCGTTCATGCCGTTCGCTTGGCGTGCGGCTTCAACAGCATCAATGGCTGTGCGCACGGCCCAGTCGCCTGCTGCATGGAATTTGATCACCAGGCCGTCTTTGTCAAGCTTCGTCACAATTGGATTGAGCTGTTCTGGCGGCACAAACAACAAACCATGCTCTGGTTTCCCGTGACTATGTGGGTCGGTCGATGTGTAAGGATCGAGCATAGCCCCGGTATGGCTGTCTGTCGGTACCCCATCCATGAATATCTTAATGCAGTCTAAAGCAAAATTCTTGCGTGCCACCGCGGCCGGATCCGGATTTTCTAACTTGATTGGACCAAGCTCAGGTTGAATGCCATAGCAACCGCGCACTTTGGGAATAATTTTACCTTGATCGCCAAGATGGACATACCCAGCCAAAGCGTCAGGAAGGACGTAGGCATCGACCAAACTTGTAATACCAAAAGATACCAGTGTATCAAGGGCTGCTTCTATGGCGTCGGCATTTTGCTCTAGTGTTGCGGGTGGGATATGGTCGCGTGGAATAGACGTAGCGCTTTCCCGTAACACGCCCGTTGGTTCTCCGTTGGCGTCTTTTTCAATAATGCCGCCTTGCGGATTGGGGGTATCACGAGTAATGCCGGAAATTTCCAAAGCCCGGCTGTTTAACCACTGGCTATGGCCGCTAATGTCAACCAACATCACAGGGTTGTTCGGGGCAACACTATCAAGTGATGCTTTGTTTAAGTCAGCGGCAGACATAGTGCCCGCTTGCCATTGACCGCCGATGATCCATTCGCCAGGTTTTTTGGTTTTGGCGCAAGCGGCGACAGCTGATTTGATATCTTCGATTGTGGAGCCTTGTGCGAACAAACAGCTTTTCATGGCATGACCGGCCATCGCCGGATGAACATGCATGTCATGGATGCCGGGCAGAACTGTCTTACCTTTTAAGTCTATGATTTGAGCATCTTTGCCAACGGCGGATTTAGCATCTTTGGCCGTTCCGACAGCAACAATGAGTCCGTCTGAGATGGCAAGTGCTTCGGACCAGCCGTTCGGGGTGTAGATTTCACCATTGACTAAGAGGAGGTCGCTCGGTTTTGCATAAGCTGTAGCGAAAATAGCGCTTACTGCAAAAGATACGGGGGCCGTATAAAAGGCTAATCTTTTTATAACACTGCAACGCATCATAGACTTTTCCTCTTTTTTGATACTTTATAAAATTTTAGAAGAACGCGCTTTTGATCCGCATACAACAATGGAGACCTGTTGCTGTTCTGTCACCACCCTTTAGTGGTGGTGACCGGAGGTGATGCTAATTGGCAACAGCGCCATCATCCGATCAAGATCGGATGAAGCTATGGAGGACCGTGTCTCCCATGACATTTTTTGGAATAACGCTGTGGAAGAGCGCTTTATCATTCAAGATTTCCTCGCCCAATATCGTATACTTAAAAAGTGGCTGGCCTGTTTTTAGCCTGCCTCGCTCCAGGCCTACGGAGCAGTCGCTGCATCGTAAACAACCTTACCGTCGATAATCGTTGTCACGTTTTTAATGGTGTGAACGTCGGTAATGGCAATTTTGAAAGGGTTTTTGTCGACAATGGCCAAATCGGCCACTTTCCCTTTCTCGATGCTTCCGCTTTTATCGCCTAACCCCATTTGCTTGGCGCCGTTGATAGTAAAGAGCGTGATGGCGTCATGAAGCGTGATCGCTTGTGACGGTCCATAGGCATCGCCTGCACCACCAGGCGCTTTACGGGTCACCAAGGTTTCAATCGCAATCCAGGGATTGGGGGTCGGAACGATCGACCAGTCGGACCCAATCACGACCAGGGCCCCGGTATCCAAACCTTCTTTCACCGGCCACGCCCGTTTGTTGCGCTCTTCACCCGTTACTTTGACGATGTCAGCCGTTATCGGTTGTGGGAACCACAAGTATGGCGAGTATTCGAGTGTTGCGTTTAGTTTAACGGCGCGACCAATATCGTCTTTGGAGACGAATGTTAAATGACCGATATCATGGGTCGGGCCGTTCATCCCATTGGCTTTACGCGCCGCTTCAACGGAATCGATGGCGGTGCGCACGGCCCAGTCACCAGCGGCATGGAATTTGATGACATAGCCGTCTTTATCAAGCTTTGTGACCACAGGATTCAAATCTTCGGGCTTTAGGAACAATAGTCCGCGTTCGGGCTTGCCGTGATCATGGGGATCGGCTGATGTATAGGGTTCGAGCATTGCGCCTGTATGGCTGTCGGTGGGAACGCCATCCATGAAGATTTTAATGCAATCCACCGTGAAATGCGGGCGCTTGGCGGCGGCAAAATCCGGGAAGTCAAGTTCCACTGTGCCATAGGTCGGTTGTAAATTGAAACAGCCGCGGATTTTAGGCGCTATTTCACCGCGGTCACCCAACATCACATAGGCCGGCAACACCCACGGCCGTATCCCGGCATCCACGGCAGTGGTAATGCCAAACGAGACGAGTTCATCCAGCGCGGCTTTGACCGCAGCAGCTTCCTGGTCCAATGTCGGGGCTGGGACATGTTTTTTGGCCAGGGCCGCGGCACTCTCACGCAAAATTCCGGTTGGTTCGCCGTTCGAGTCTTTTTCGATAATCCCACCCTGAGGATTTGGCGTGTCGCGATTGATCTCGGCAATTTCCAAAGCCCGGCTATTCAACCATTGACTATGGCCGCTGATATCCACAAGCATGACCGGATTGTCCGGGGCAACGGCGTCAAGCGAGGCCTTGCTGAGATCGGCAGCCGTCATATTACCGGCTTGCCATTGACCGCCGACAATCCACTCCCCCGGTTTCTTGGCTTTTACGCAAGCAGCAACCGCAGATTTAATTTCCGCGATTGTCGAGCCTTGGCTAAAGCGACAACTTTGCATGGCGTGGCCAGCCATGGATGCATGCATGTGCATGTCGTGAATACCAGGGAGAACAGTTCGTCCTTTTAGGTCAATGATCTGAGCATCTTTACCGACTGCGGCCCGGGCCTCTTTGGCCGAGCCCACGGCAACAATCAAGCCATTGGAAATGGCGACAGCTTCGGACCAACCGGTCGGCGTGTAAATGTCCCCATTAAGGAGGAGAAGATCACCCGGCTTCGCCTGGGCTATGCCCAATGAGGCGCTCAGTGCGAAAGACATGGGGGCTGTATAAAGAGCTATTTTCTTGATGAAGCTATGGCGCATCATAAACCTCTCCTCCTAATCCCTGGGACTATAGTTTTGTTAAAATTTGACTCTAGTCAAGAATTAAATCGACTATAACGCGATACAATTTCGATGAACAAGCTGCCTATTTCTTATCAAAAACTGGATTTTTTCTGAAAAATCGTTTATTTACATTATGTTATATTTTCATCATCAGCATGAATAAGTTTGCAATATGTGTCACCCCTCTTTAGGGTGGGGGAGTTTTCAATCTTTACTCTGGAATTATTTTCCCGGCTGTTGTGTCGTAGCAACAGGGTGGCAAGAGTTCTAAGACTACTCTTTCGCCTCAAATCCTTTAATTGGGCGGGTCGTGATGGAGTTGGACATCAGCACCAGGGGATTTTTTTTGCTGATGGCGATATAGGCGTGAGGGGTCATGGCATCAAACAGAATGCTATCACCCGTTTCAAGACGGAGCGGCTTATAGAGACTGGTGTGGAGTTCCATGACGCCGTCGATGATATATAAAAATTCTTCGCCTGGGTGAGTCGATAGCGGGCCGTAGTCTTCGACGGCCCGGCATTTAACCGTCATTTTCCAAAAAACATTGCGCTTTTGGATGAAGTCATCGCATAAATTTTCCAAATCCCAGCGTTTGTTGTGGAATTTGTGGCCTTCTTCGTTCCGCGTCAAAGCACGGCGGCCGGTCGGGGCATCTTGTTCAATGGGGCCGATAAAGCGGACGATCGGCACCGATAATCGCTCAGCAATGCTGAGCACAGTACTGAAGTTGAGCGATATCTTGCCGTTTTCTATTTTTGACAGAGTCGAAATGGCAAAGCCGGTGATCTTGCTCATATCAGCCAAGGTCATGCCGGCATCCTTGCGATATTGGCGCAGGCGCTGCCCTAGGGTGACATCGGCAGATTGTTTGTCATTTTGATCGGTCATAGCCAAGCTTATTGGCGCGCTTGAAGGCTAGATGCAAGCAAATTCGCCCATTTCTGGCAGCCATCCTCGTTATCTATCAGGTCATTTCGGATTTCGAACACAACATGCCGCAAACCGCGGGGCAGGATTTGGCGGTCAACCGTCATGGTTTCATAAAGATTGGCGTCATACGGCTGATTATAGCCGATCGGGCCATCATAGAGTTTCTGCAACGCGCCAAAAATGCTTTGTGCCAGTGTGTCGTCTTGTTTCCACAATACGCCCGCATGCCAGGGGCGCGGTGTGTCGCCAAGCTGTGCCGTAAAACTGTGAATGGATAGGACGGCTGGGCGCACATCCGTGGGGTGGTCGAGATGCGCGGCCACACAATCGTGAAAGGGATCAAACGCCAATAGCTTGCGATCAAGGCGATCATCGGCGCTGAGGTTCTGGTTGCCGGGAACAATGATTCCGGCCGATATGGGGATGACAAAGTCGGCGGCCTCTGGCACGCGATTGCATTCCACGAACAGGCGCGAATACCCAGAAAAAATTGCCGGTGCTGATAGGTGTGCGGCCAATAACTCAGTCACCCGCGCCGCGCCGATATCCCAACCGATATGGCTTTTCAGATCGCTTTCCGAAAGGCCCAGGTTATGCCATGGCGTGGGCACGGCGTGGCTCGCATGTTCGCAGGTCAAAAGATAGGGGGCGCGAGGCGCCCCCTCGATCACACGCACGGCATTGCGTGTGATCGTGTCTTTTTCTGTTGGCGTTAAGCTGTGGGCTTTGGACACGGTTGATCCTATGACAGCGTCCGGACGTGATACGCGCGCGGGCTCACAAGTTCTTCAAGTCCCTTAAAGGTATAAGATCGGCCGATCCCCGACCGTTTCACACCGCCCCATGGCAAATAGAGATCGGCGTGATCGCAGCGGTTGACATAAAACAATCCGCTTTCAACTTTGCGCCCGAGTTCAAGCGCTGTGTCGATATCCTGCGACCAAATCGATGCGGTCAGTCCATAGTCCGTGTCGTTCATCAGTTTAATAGCCTCGTCGTCTCCTGATACCTTCATCACGGGAATGACAGGGCCAAAGGTTTCGTCCCGCATCACGGCCATGGAATGATCGACGTTCAGCAATACTTGGGGCTCGACATAGGCCGAACCTGCTTTGGCAAGCGGTGATCGTCCTGCGGCGAATACCGCTTTGGCACCTTTGGCGACGGCATCTGCAGTCAGGCCGTTGATACGATCGGCTGCGGCGGTTGATACGACGGGGCCAAAGAACGGCTTTTCGTCGATCGGATGTCCCATATGCACTTTTGCGACGGCCGCTTCGAACTGAGCGACGAAATCTTGATAGATATCTTGATGAACATAAATGCGTTCGACCGAACAACAGGATTGCCCCGCGTTGCCGAAGCAGCCTTCCATTAAGTCATCAAGAATAGCGGGGATCGAAACGTCGGACCGTAAATAGAGCGGATCTTTGCCGCCGAGCTCGAGACCATAGCGTGTGAAGGTTTCCTGTCCAGCATTATAGACAGCTTGTCCGCCACGGGTCGATCCGATGAATTGAACCATGTCCACGAGCCCCGAACCGATCAAAGCTTCAGCATCAGGGTGGGCCATATGCAAGGCCTGGAACACACCTTTGGGAAGACCAGCATCGGACGCCGCTTCGGCGAAGACTTCGGCGACCAGGGCGGTTTGCGGCGCGTGTTTCATAATGACCACATTGCCCATCAACAACGGAGCCGTGACAAGGCTTGAGGCCATGGCCACCGGATAGTTCCAGGCGCAAATTGAAAGGCACACACCCAAGGGGTCGAGTTCGACAATCCGACGAATATTTGTATCTTGACGGATTTCAATTGGTTCAAGCGTCTTGCGGGCATCGTCGACCAGCACTTTACCATTGATCAGCAATCGTTCGCTTTCATCGGCTTGCCACAGCGGGCGACCCATTTGCCAACTGACGTGCTTTGCAAGGATCTCGCGACGTTTTTGGACGGCTTCGAGAAATTTGATGATCACAGCCGCGCGATCTTCAAATGGTGTTGCCTTCCAGCCGGCAATTGCACTCCGTGCTGTTTCGACGGCTTTCATGATGTCCGCCCGCGAGCTATAGGCGCAGGTTGCATAAACTTTATTATCAATGGGCGAGACGATGTCGAATGTAGCGGTCATTCCGTAATCCTTATACTAACTCAAAAAACCGTGTGAGTTCACGGTCTGTGACCATGGCATTGAATTGATCGAATTGGCTTTTGCGGCTTAAGGCATAAGCATTAACAAACGCGTCCCCGAAATAAGCGCGGGCGATATCCGATTTGTAAAAGCGGTCAATAGCCGCGCCAAATGTTTCGGGGAACTGCAGCGCTTCGGGGACGACGCTGTCATAAACATTTCCCGATGACGGCTCGCTTGGTTCCAGTTTGTTTTCTATGCCATAAAGTCCGGCGGCCAATATGGCTGAGGTTGAAAGATAGGGATTGGCGTCGGCACCTGGCGTGCGACATTCAATCCGTGTTGATTTTGGCGAACTGGGAATGGCCCGGATCGCGCATGTTCTGTTTTCAATGCCCCATTGCGCCGATATTGGGGCAAAGATACCGGGTACCAGTCGTTTAAACGAATTGATGTTGGGAGCGCAGAGCAACAGGAATTCTCCCATCAGCCGCTGCATGCCGCCAATGAAATATCGCATCGTGTCGCTGATGGTATGTGCGGCGTTTGCGTCGTAAAATACGGGCTTTCCCTGTTTGTCTTTTAACGATATGTGGATGTGGCCGCTTTGGCCGTCGGCATCGTTTGACCAGCGTGCCATGAAGGTGGCCAATTGGCCGCGGCGTTGGGCAATGATTTTTGCGAACGTCCGGAACAGTGCCGCATTGTCTACGGCACTAACACCGTATCCGTATTGAATGGCGGCTTCCATAAAACCGTCGCCCATTTCTTCGTGCAAACTTTCAAGTGGAATACGCAACGTTTTACAGGCATCCATCAGATCATTGTAAAACTCAGCCTGCACACCTTGGCGGACTAAGGAGTAATAGGTTTTATGCGGCGTTGCCAATTCCATATTCTTATAGTTCTTGGCATAGGCGGTCTTGGCCGTTTCATTAAACAACGTAAATTCAAATTCGACGGCATGGGCTGCGGTATAGCCTAATGTAGCGGCGCGTTCGGCGATGCGATGGTAAACATTGCGTGGGCAATAAGCCGCGAACTCGTCAATAAATTCGCACAGCAGGAAAAGATTGCGTCCTGGGCGCTCCCAGGGAATAAAGCGCGCGCTTTCCGGCAAGACACGCACCGGGCGGTCGGAATATCCGCTTTCGGGGTCAGCGATGCCGGGCGCCGTTAAGATCGCATCGGTTGGATCCAACGCTAATGATATCAAGGGAAACTGCATGCCATCCAATGCAGATTCGAGCTTTGAACGTGACACGTATTTGCCGCGAACAGTGCCTTGCAGGTCGACAAAGCCAAGGGTCGCGTATTCCAGGTCGCTTTCAGCAATAAAGGACTTCAGGTCATCCATTGACCATGTACCGTCAGCGTCTTTCATAGATCCTCCTCAGAAATGTGACCGGCGCCGTATTGGCACCGGTCACAGCATGACTCTATTTTTTAATTATATCGATAGGCGACTGATAAGCCCCACCACCGCGGATTCCCGGGGAATTGCTCGGTATAGCCCGAACTTGAAACATCGAAGCCGATGATATTGTAGTCTTTTCCGGTTATGTTTTTAACAAATCCGGCGACTTCCCACCGGTCATCTTCGGTGGTGTAGCTGACCCGGGCATTGCCGATGATGTAAGAGCTTTCGCGGGTGACCGGCGCGTTGGAAATATTGAAGTAATGCGCCGACATATATTTAAAGTCACCTTGGATTGCGGCTGTTCCCCCAGCCATCGGCCAGGAATAGCGCGCCATGCCGTTGATGTTGTAACGAGGGGCCAGCACGATGCGCCGGGTCAAGACTTGGTTAGCGACCGGCACGTCGAAGGCTTTAGCATTCAAGATGGATGCGCCAAGCATGACATCCAAGCCATCGAAGGGCGAGGTCACCAATTCCGCATCCAAACCATAAATGCGGGCGTCGGTATTAAAGACGACGGTGGTCAACCCTTGCAGGTCAAAAGCTTGATAGTTGTTGTAGTCGTAATAGAACCCGGCCAAGTTCAACCGCGCACGATTATTGAAAAGCGATGTTTTTACGCCGATTTCATAGGCATAAAGTACTTCGTCGTCAAAAGTCATACGCTCTGTTTGCAAAGAGGCGTCAGGATTCAAAAGACCCGAGACATCCAACGGCGCATTCATACCGCCCGCTTTAATACCGCGGTTCCAACTGGCGTAAACCAAGGTGCCGTCAACCGGGCGCCAATCAAGTTGGACCTTGGCCGACCAATTGCCACCGCTGATACGGGCATTGGCGGCGTTGGCGCGATTGAAGGAAGCGAGCTCCATGATATAATCAAGATCCGGATAGGTCAGTAAATCCGACCGATAATCGATGGTTTTCCGTTCATGGCTCCAGCGAATACCGCCGATGATCGTGAACTCTGGGCTGATGTCATATTCAGCTTGGGTGAAAGCGGCCCAGGATCGTGTTTTCAAGGAATAGGGATTATAGATATCCAGTTCATCGACCGGCACGCTGATGCCGCTGACATAATCGCCGCTGATATTCAGGAAATAAACGCCGCCGACCCAACGATAGCGTTCGCCTTCAACAAAAGCCCGCAGTTCTTGGGAGAATTGATTGACGTCGCTTTGTAGATAAAACTCTTGGTAGGGCGTGGGCGAGGCATCGGAATCTTCCTTATAGCTTTTCTCCAAAGTCCGAAAATCGGTGATTGAGGTGATGGTCAGGTTGTCCCTTGACCACTCAACCTTGGCCGTACTGCCCCAAGTATCGATATCATTATGCCCGACAAGATCATAATCACCGGCATGGTGATCGTTGTCGGTATCTTTGTAGCCGCGCGGGTCGCACCCGGCGCAGGTACCATAATAGTCGACGTTATCAGGAATAAATTCGCCCAAACCGTCAGCGTTGACAAAAGACGGACGGTGTTGATATTGAGCCGCCCGTTGCCGCGATGTGGCACCATGAACGCTGATCAAAGCGGTCAATTCATCGGTTGGTTTAAACTGAATTTGCGCGCGTCCGGCATAGTCTTCGGCATTGCCGCCGCCAGGACCGATGCGGTTTTTGATGACGGAGTCGTGGTGGTTCGTGGCGCCTGCCACGCGAACAGATACTTTATCTGAAATGGGCCCACCGACCGCGCCCTCTATCGATATTTGGTTAAACGACCCATAGGTCGCTTGGGCATAAGCGCTTAACTCTTCGGTCGGTTTTTTGGTCACGAAGTGGACCAGACCGCCGGTGGCATTCCGCCCGAACAGTGTGCCTTGCGGTCCGCGCAGGACTTCGATGCGTTCCATGTCAAACAGTAAAAAGCTACCCGATGACATTTGGCTGACATACGCTTCATCGATATATGTCGCGACCGGGCTTTCTTGGTGGTCCGTAAAATCGTTTTGCGTCACACCGCGGATCGTGAAGAAATTCGATGATCCACCGTTCGGCGATACGATCTGTACGCCTGGTACAAGATTAACGATGTCTGTGGAGCTGGAAAAACCTAAAGCAGATATTTGCTCGCCGGTGAACGCCGTGACGGCGACGCCGACATCTTGCAGATTTTGCTCGCGCTTTTGTGCTGTGACAACAATTTCTTCAAAAATTTGTGCCTGTGCTGCAAGCGGTATCATTGCTAAGAATGCGCTTAAAACGATACTCGAGCTCGACATTTTTATTTCTGATCGTATGGGGAATTTCGTTTTATTCATCTCTATACCCTCCCGTGAATGAAGCGGCGCTATCGCACCTTCTGAGCTTTGATGGTTACAGTTTGGCCGCCAGGCCTCCATCGACAATAAGGTCTGTCCCGGTGATATATCCGGCTTGATCGGATAGTAAGAAAAGGCAGGCGTTTGCCATGTCTTCTGCCGTTCCCATGCGCCGCAACGGCACATAATTTGCCACAGCTTGTTGTGTGTCAGTGTCGCCTTCCCAGCGCGATTGTAAGGGTGTCATGGCCAGCCCTGGGAAAATGACGTTGGATCGAATGTTGTCGGCGGCAAATTGTATGGCCGCGGATTTTGACAAAGCGCCGATCCCAGCCTTTGATGTGCTATAGGCATCTTGTGGTTTCGAATCACCGCGCAAACATTGCACGGTCGAAAAGTGAACCATCGCGCCGCCGCCCGCGGTTTTCATGGCCGGTACAGCGTGGCGAATGGAAAAAGCGATCGCTTTCAGATTGATGTCGAACACCTGATCCCAGATATCGAAATCGATATCAAGTACGGACTGGTCGCGGTCGAACCACAAAACACCGGCCACATTGACAAGGTAGTTAAG
>JBBCIP010000090.1:0-7444 GCA_037189785.1 Alphaproteobacteria bacterium | reverse complement strand
TGTAAACGGCCGGGCTGGCATGATGAATATCTTCCGACCTTTAATCTACCGACTGTGACTCTTGTCGATACGGAAGGTGCGGGTGTTGAGCGTGTTTATGAAACCGGTCTTATTGCCAATGGGCAAAAATATGAGTTGGATTGTTTGATATACGGCACCGGTTTTGAAACAGAAACGGCTGATATTTTGCGAGCTGGTTTTGAGGTTGTCGGTCGTCATGGTGTCAGTCTGGCAGACAAATGGGCCAATGGCGTCACAACCTTACACGGCATGACAATTGCTCAGTTTCCGAATTTCTTTCTGGTGCCGGGGTTGCAGGGACAGGCGGTGGTAACGACCAACGTGGTGCATATGACACAAGAATATGTCGAACACATCGCGTATATTGCGAAGACGGTGCGTGATAATGACATGGAATTTTTTGAACTAACCGAAGACGCCGAGGCAGAGTGGGTTCAGACGATCATTGATCGTCGCGTCGACCGCACGGCCTTTTTAGATGCCTGTACCCCGGGACGCTATAATTACGAAGGAAAATTAAAAGCCCGTCCGATCCAAAACAGGACTTTTGATGGCGGCCCGCTTGAGTATTTTTCTATTCTGAAATCCTGGCGTGAAACGGGAAATCTGCCCGGCCTTAAATTATCTAAGCTGTGTTAACGGCAATGTTCCTTGGTGATATAAAGACGCTTCATATAGTGTTATAGATTGATCCTTGTACAGTTTCTTGCATTCGCCCTGATGATCAAAATGCTGTTACGGCCGAGATTTGTAGGGGCCTATATGCTCATGGACACTGAACATTAATTGGTGTCGCTTGCAAAGCTCGATTCCTGCAAAAAGGCGCGGCTCGAAGCGGCACCCGAAAAATCGACTGGCGATAAAACTGGCCATAAGCATGGATATCCTGCCAATGAGATTTCGTTTTTTCATTCGGACACAAAGTCGATAGATTGACCCACCATAATATCTTTTGTGCCACGGACCCAGAATAGGTTTGCCTGTGTTAGTCAAGTAGTATGTTTTGCTTTGGCATTGATTGTGAAGGGGTGGACAGTGAACTAGAAAAGCTGAAAACGCTTTTAAATTATAAGCCACCCTGAAGTTTGCTGGTCCTGCATTTTATGGATTCGTTCAGTAGGTATCCTCGATATTATTTTAAAAATTAATTTCAAAAATATTCGTAATTATCACTTGAGCTACGGCTATTGAACACCACATTTCGTAAACCGCTTAATGTTCTTCTCGGAATGAACGTTGCCTGGAAACACAAAAAAAGCCGCTGGGCGCAAACCCAACGGCTTTTTAAATGGTGGCTCCCCTTCGTAAAAGCGTATCGAGCTTTATGTCGCCTACCGGACCTAGATTTTCCATACATGCTGCAAGATGCTAGGTGTTTTCAGGAAAGCAGAGCAAGGTAAATATGGTGAAGGAGGTAACTTGCATCGTTAGTGTTCAATACATATAGCGCTTAAACTTTAGTTAATCCTTTTTTTGATAACCAGACTTATGAAAAGTCGAAAATAGACATTCGGCGATCACGCTCACTAAAGACCAGTGTTCGATTAAGCGGAGCAAAAGCACGTGAGGCGCATTCTGGTTTCTCGCACAAATAGCAGTTTACACCTATTTCTGTGGGTGTTATGGCTTCAACATTGAGATGACGGGCATATATCAACCTAGACGCATAGGCCAAATCGCAGCCTAAGCCGATGGCCATTTTCGTTGATGGTTGTTCATAACTTCCAGAATAGCGGCTGACAGTTCTAGAAATGCTAAAATATGTAGTGCCATCGGACATACGAACGATTTGCGTTTGTACGCGATCTGGATTTTCAAAGCAGCTGTGAATGTTCCAGAGCGGACATGTACCGCCAAATTTTGAGAAGTGAAATTTTCCTGCACTAAAGCGTTTGGAAATGTTACCCGCTCGATCAACGCGGACAAAAAAGAATGGAATACCGCGCGCATCTGGACGCTGTAGCGTTGTTAATCGGTGTGCGGTTTGTTCGTAACTGGTACCAAACCGTTGCCCCAGAATCTCCACATCATATTTCAAATTCTCGCAAGCGGTAAGGAAGCGACTATAAGGCATTAACAGTGCCGCGGCGAAATAATTAGCAAAACTTATCTTAGCAAGAGATCTGGCTTCGAGCGAGAATGCAGCAGAATCAATTTCTTTATCTAAAAGGTCGGAGAATTCCAAAAAAGCGAGTTGTACTGCAATTTGGAATCGACGACCTGGTTGATCCATCAATTCCGATAAATTTAAATGTTTACGGTGACTATCAAAAGAGCGCAATTGGCTGCCCATCACGGTGTGGGGTAAGATCCTAACGCGAAAGCCATGATGTTCACGTAAGCGATCACTCAATACGATTTGTGGCTCATTGCGCCAGATACCAATCTCTTCAGCCAACTGTTCTGCTGCATCATCTAGTGATTTAATATGATTTCGTTGAGCATGAAAATAAGCCCGCACTTCTTCAACGGGACGCGCGGATTGCTCTAGAATCTCAACCTTATCACGATCGGATAGAGAGATCTGACTGGAGGCTTTATTTAATGCTAGAAGACGGTATCTTTCGTATAACGTCAAAAGAGCCCTGGCGATCGGTGGTGATGCATTTACAATATCTTCAATTTCACTTCTTGGAATCGATGAGAGTCCAAACACAGGATCCTTCAAACTCGCCTCTAGATCTGACTGCAACTGCATATCTTTTGTGCTGAACTGTGACAGATTGAAATCGTAAACTTCTGTCAAGCGGATAAGGAGTTTTGCGCTAATCGGACGCTGATTGGCTTCAATAAGATTTATGTAGGAGCTAGAGACGCCGATATCTTGAGCCATTTGGGCTTGCGTGAGGCCCAATGTTTGGCGCAATCGCCTTAAACGAGCGCCAATAACAATCTTTTCCGGCCTTTTTCCCATATTACAAACCTAACAAAATTACAGGCATTTTTCACACAAATGTTACAAAACAACCCTTTAATTTCAATTTGTTAGTGATGTTCTTCGTAACATTACTAATATTACACATAATACACTGTCCGTCCATATGGAGGAAAATATGTTTGAGTTAAGCCCTGAGCGGTCAAATTCCTTGGCAGCCACACGTCCTGTAGTTCTGCGTGATGTAAATGGATCCGATCGCGTGTTGAGCAAAGAAGCCCTGGGTTTCTTAGCTGACCTTGAGCGGTATTTTGGCGCAACTTTACGTCAACTGTTAGCGAACAGAACTCGGCGCCAAGCGCGTTATGATGCTGGTGAAAAACCGGACTTTCTTGAGGAAACTGCACATATTCGCCAAAGCGACTGGAAGGCTGGGGTAATTCCACAAAACCTGCAAGATCGTCGTGTAGAAATTACCGGTCCTGTTGATCGCAAAATGATGATTAATGCGTTCAATTCTGGCGCTCGGGTTTTTATGGCCGATTTTGAAGATGCATCGGCGCCCACTTTCAAGAACATGATTCAAGGGCAAATTAATTTGCTGGATTATACCGAGGGAGCGCTGTCCCATTATGATGATAAAAATGAACGTGATTACCAGCTAAATGATCAGACAGCTGTGCTTATTGTTCGCCCACGTGGTTTACATTTAAAAGAGCGTCACGTTCTCATCGATGGGGGGCCAATTACCGCAGCGTTTTTTGATTTCGGCTTACATATATTTCATAACGGCTCTGCATTGTCCTGCAGTGGACGTGGGCCTTATTACTATTTACCGAAACTTGAAGATCATAATGAAGCGAAACTCTGGAATGACATTTTTCTGTTCTCGGAAAAAAGACTGGCTCTCGCACCCGGCACTATCAAAGCAACGGTGTTGATTGAGACATTGCCTGCGGCTTTCCAGATGGACGAGATTATATGGCAGTTACGAGAGTATATTGTCGGCCTGAATTGTGGGCGTTGGGACTATATATTCAGTTATATAAAGACATTACGGGCACATCGTGATCATATTTTGCCTGACCGTGGTCAGGTGACTATGGATCAGAAATTTCTAAGTGCTTATTCAGCAAAACTCATCGAGGTTTGTCATCGTCGCGGTATTCATGCCATGGGAGGCATGGCCGCTCATATACCGGTTAAAAACGATGATGAGAAAAATAATGCCGCTATCGTTCAAATCAAGACCGATAAATTACGTGAGGTCACGGCGGGTCATGATGGGACCTGGGTAGCTCATCCCGACCTTGTCTCAGTAGCAATGGATGTTTTCGACACAGAAATGCCACTGGCTCACCAAATATCCAAACCACGCATGAGCGCACGCGTTACTCACAAATCCATGCTAGCGCCACATGAAGGACAAATTAGTGAGACTGGGCTTCGCAATAATATATCAGTTGTCATCGAATATATGGCAGCTTGGCTATGTGGTAAGGGAGCTGTTCCCATTAACAATTTAATGGAAGATTTAGCTACAGCTGAGATATGTCGAGCTCAAGTCTGGCAGTGGCTTCATCATAATGTCGATATTATTACCCAGGACGGTGAAATACGGCAGCTTGATCAAGATCGGTTTCGCGCACTGCTACAAAAAGAGATCACAAACATTATTGAAAATTTGGGAGTTGGCAGATTTCATCGTGGACATTATGCCAGTGCCATATGGTTATTCGAGCAATCCATAGTCTCCGATACACTACCAGATTTCATAACACACAACGCTTATGACCTGCTGTGCGCGTTGGATTAACAATGTTTAACGATGAAACTCCTTTCATCTATTTTTCGCCCCTGGGTAATGATCCTTCTTGGGAGGACGATACTCTCTCTGAATTAACCAATGAGGAATATAAAATGTCAGATCGTAAAAAATATTCAGACCTTCATTCCGAGCTTTTGAAGCGGTATCCGTCTGGTCAGACCAATTCAGGAATTAATATTGATGATATTGTCCAATTGAAAATTCAGAATACGTTCAATACGCATTTGGATATTGCACGTGCCATGTCAAAAATCATGCGTAGTGATATGGCCGCATATGATAAAGATTCTCAGAAATTTACACAATCTTTGGGGTGTTGGTCAGGTTTTCATGCTCAGCAAATGATTAAGTCCGTCAAACGCTTGCGTGGCACGACAAAAGGCGCTTATGTCTATCTTTCTGGGTGGATGGTGGCGGGATTGCGCAACCGCTGGGGTCATTTGCCGGATCAGTCCATGCATGAAAAGACAGCTGTGGTAGAGCTAATCGAAGAAATTTATGTATCCTTGCGTCAGGCAGATGAGGTAGCTTTGAACGATTTGTTTAAAGCTCTTGCTGTAGCTAAAAAACACAATGATCAAGGTGCTATTCAAAAAGCGATCAAGGATATTGATAATTTTGAAACTCATGTCGTACCGATCATCGCTGATATTGATGCGGGATTCGGTAATGAGCATGCGACTTATCTTTTAGCAAAAGAAATGATTAAGGCGGGTGCCTGCTGCCTTCAAATTGAAAATCAAGTATCTGATGCCAAACAATGTGGTCATCAGGATGGAAAGGTTACCGTTCCACGTGAAGACTTTATTGAAAAATTACGCGCATGTCGTCTAGCCTTCGAAGAATTAGGCGTAGATGAGGGGGTAATTGTAGCTCGGACTGACAGTTTGGGAGCTGGATTGACGCAGAAAGTACCGGTCAGTACAAGCCCGAACGATTCATCCGCTTCTTATATAAAATGGTTGAAGACAGAACCTGTCTCGCCGGACTCTCCTATGACGGAAGGTGAGCTAGGAATTTACCAAGGTGGGCAATTCTTGCGGCCAGTTCGCTTGGCCAATGGTTTGTTTGTCTTCCGCGAAGGAAGTGGTGCAGCGCGGGTTGTTGAAGATTGTGTTGCTTCTTTGAAAGAAGGCGAAGCAGATCTGTTGTGGATTGAAACAGATACTCCCAATGTAGATGAAATCGCTAAGATGGTTAATGCTATTCGGAAAGAAGTGCCGAATGCTAAACTGGTATATAATAACTCGCCTTCTTTCAATTGGACATTAAATTTGCGAAAGCAGGTTCGGGAACAATGGATAAAAGAGGGAAAGATAAAAGAGAACGATTATCCAGATGGCGCAGATTTAATGAAAAGCGATTTTGACCAAACTGATCTTGGTCAAGAAGCAGATGCTCGTCTTGCACGGTTTCAAAGTGATTTGGCGAATAGAGCTGGTGTATTTCATAATCTAATAACATTGCCAACATTCCATCTAACGGCAAAGTCAATGGATGAATTGTCTCGAGGCTATTTTGGTAATGACCGTATGTTAGCATACGTCGCTACCGTACAACGCGAAGAAATTCGTCGGGGCGTTTCCGCAGTAAAGCATCAGCATGAAGTTGGTTCTGATCTTGGCGACAGTTTCAAAGAGATGGTCGGCGGAGAGCGGGCGCTGAAAGCTGGAGGCGAAGCTAATACAATGAATCAGTTCGCAGCTGAATAAATTATATAGGTTTAAAATCTCGCACTCCATTTCCAAAAAAGTGGAGTGCGATTTTTTTTATTTTAAATAGACTAATAATATGTTGCTAGATGCTATAGATGTTATGGCTAAAAATATTCAGCCAGTATATACTGATGTGATCATAGTGAAATCGCAGGTTGATCCATAAAATTATTATGTAATTACGACATTACTTGAATGTATTGTATCAATGTTCGAGATATTTCGTAGTTCTTTGATATGAGGCAGACTATTCATCTTTTAAAATGTTAAGAACTCAATAAAAAACTGATTGTGTAGTTTAGGAACTATGATTTTCAAAGAAATTTCCTGCCGATTGAGAGACCTGGCGTTCATATACGCTTTTCAATCGGATACTTGGACCGCACTAACTTCGATGTTGGTGCGGTTCTTTTTTTGTCATTTTGGGTGTAGAAGGTATTTAGGGGAAAGTTTTATTATGCCATTGCTGTATAACATACGTTAAGGCAATCCTCAGATTGTTCCTCAAAATTTATAGAAATTCCGTCACACTGCATATCAATGCTACATAAATCTTTTGTTGTTGAGGCTAGATTCACCCAACTTTCTCTGCACGGAAGCAAGATAAGATTTTAACTGATTGCTATGTTCTGTTTCGTAATTCGGATCGGGAGAGAAGTGGAGGAACGAACATGAAGGAGCGATTTGAATGTGGTCTTTTTCCCAAAGCGTGGACAAGGTCTTTTAGTCTTTTCTGCCAATATTCTCGACGTTTCGGCCACGCTTAACTCTCTTTTGGGGTAAATTTTAGACTATTTAAGGAAGACATCGTCGTTTCGATTAACTTACTGATCGAGGTTCTGATCTGCATCAGATCTGCGCCAATGGTCGATAACTGTTGGATTTCTTATTAATTGTTCAACTATTGCACTTGAATAAGTGGGGATAGAGATGAGCTGCCCGCGACGAATGTATACGGAACCGCATTTTTGTAGTCGTCCATCTTTCGTCCATCGCAGTCGCTCT
>JBBCIP010000089.1:0-2731 GCA_037189785.1 Alphaproteobacteria bacterium | reverse complement strand
AGAGTGGGTCATCCGCTTGATAAGCGGCCAATTGAACCGCACCGCGTTGCGTAAAACTGTTGGCGACCAACGTGCCGTTGATTTGGTTGTAGTTGGTGACTTTGGCATTCGGGGCCAAGACTGTGCCGAAGAATGCGTTATTGAACACCAAGTCGGTTGCTTCAAAGAAGTTCCAGATGGTGATCGGGGCAATGGTCATGCCGATCCCGCCCAGGAAGTTCTCGGCAATGGTCATCTCAAGACCGGCTACATTGATGATCAGCGTATCGGCACCGTTTAAGGCAAAATCGATTTCACCAATGGAATTGAAGAAGGTTTTGCCATCTGTGATATCGAAGAAGGCTTGGCCATTGGCATTCGGGGTGGCGACAAACGTTGCCTTATTGCCGGTTTTGGCCACAGCGCTGTTAGCAACCAGGTCGGACAAATCTTCGGAAAAGTCGGTCATCGTCGCTTTGAAACTTGGAACAGCAACGGATCCGACTGTTTGCTTTTTACCATTCACGTTGGCCGAAGCACCGGCGATATATGCGGTACCGCCGTTCATGTTCATATTTGTAGCGGCGCCAGCGATATAAGCATTGCCGTTACCGTTGATGTTTTTCCAACCACCACCAACCGATCCGCCGACGGTTAAAGCGCCGTATTCGGATGAGGATACTTGATTGGGGCGGGTGTAAAAGGTGGCCGAATTGCCGCCCAGGCTACCGCCGACCAAGGTCCGGCCTTGGACGTCAGAGCCCGCATCCATGCTGCCGAACACAACGACATTGAACTGATCCAAAATCTCAAGTGGGGTTAGTGGAGCGGCTTGGGTAGAAGTTCCAAGCGATAAGGCTGCGAGCGCTGCACTGACAAAACCCAACCGAATGCCTTTAGCGGTTAACATTTAACCTAAACTCCAAATGATGCACGGCGGGATGCCGTACGATGAAAGGTTAAGCATAAAGCGTGCCAGGTAGTATAATTGGCCAATTTAAAGCACTTATGCTGCGCTGCAAGAAAGCGGAATGGGGTGTCATTGGAAAGCTGTAGCTTTAGGCTAACAGACGCTGTGTCATTATGGGACATTGGGGTGTACCGCTACGCTAAAGGGACTTCGTTTTGGTTGTGACGGCCCATAACAAGCAACCCATACCGTTGTATAAGGTATGGGAAACGAAAACCTTTGCGGTACTCATTGGAAAGCAACCCCGGAAACATAGCCCACATAAACTCAGTCCCCCATTGGGAACGGGTAGCAGGCCTCTACCACGCCTATGAAATTTATGGCTAACCAGATTAACGAATACTTAAAATGCTAGCGATTGTATTAAATATTTAAATACTTCTGACGAGGCGCTTAAGCATCGACAGCCTTACGGATGCCGCGAAACACATTTTCAAACATTTCTGTCGTAAGGCGGCCTGTATTGGTGTTGTAACGTGAACAATGGTAACTGTCGGCCAACAGTAAGCCATTGGGAAGCTTGTGCAATGCACCATGGGTAAAGGGATAAGCCGGAAGCTTCAGGGAAAAACTTCGTAATATAGCCTCATGTGCAATGCGCCCCAACGCCAGGAGAACTTTTAAATCTTTATAAGTCTGAACTTCGGCGTCGAAGAATTTTCGGCATGTCTTGGCTTCGGCCGGGGTGGGTTTGTTTTCCGGCGGCACACAGCGCACCGCATTGGTGATGGCGGCCCCAATCAGCTTTAACCCGTCGTCGGCCCGTTCTTGATACGAGCCCTTGGCAAAGCCGAATTTCAGCATGGTCGCGTAAAGAAGATCACCGGCCCAATCACCGGTAAACGGGCGCCCGGTGCAATTGGCACCACGCAGCCCCGGCGCTAAACCGACAACCAAAAGAACCGGTTTTTTCCCGACAAACGATGGGACAGGCCCATTATGCCAATCAGGAAAACTGGCGCGATTGGCATGGCGATAGGCAACCAAACGTGGGCAAAGCGGACAGTCAATATCAGGACCGACAAACACGCGGAGCTTCCTTATGGCGATCTGGACTTGTGGCGACCCAGAGGAACGATCTAGGCGGGATGATCTTCCAACACAGGAGCGTAATTTTGGCTGGAACCCTGACGGGTTATGAATTCCCGGATTTCTTCCAAATCCAGGAAACGGTCGGCTTGACGACGTAGTTCGTCAGCAACGAGGGGCGGTGACCCGCGCATCGTGCTGCATACGGTGACGCGCGCGCCTTTCCATTGCAGCGCTTCGACCAGTCGCCGAAAATCGCCATCGCCGGAGAAGAGAACGAAGTGATTGATATGATTTGTGAAATCCATCGCGTCGACAGCGATTTCGATATCCATGTTGCCTTTAACGCGGCGCTGGCCTTCGCTGTCGGTGAAGGTTTTGGCCGGTTTGGTGATAACTGCATACCCGTTGTAATCAAGCCAATCCACCAGTGGTCTTAATGGCGAATAATCCCCGTCTTCAATCAGGGCGGTGTAGTAAAAAGCGCGGACCAGTTGGCTTTGGCCGGCAAAAAAATCTCGTAACCGACGGAAATCAATATCCAATTTCAAGGCGCGGGCGGCCGCATGCAGATTAGCGCCGTCAATGAAAAGAGCCACGCGTTCGGTTGCATAAAAGCCATGGGATGGAGAGCTGCTCATGTGAATACTCGCTTTTGAAGATAATGAGATGAAGACTGAAATGTCGTTTTTAAATAATCTTGAGGCGATTTATATGTGACTGTAGGTCCCCCATCAATAGTTATTTATTGCT
>JBBCIP010000088.1:0-4333 GCA_037189785.1 Alphaproteobacteria bacterium | reverse complement strand
CCCATACATGAAGAAGGCAACAGCCATATATGCCAAGAAATGCAATGCCAGCGCCGCACGGTACGACCACAAGTACCGAAAAACATCAGCCAGCGGCACCCCTTTGGCAACACCACCCGTATTCAGCATGCCCTTCCGACTTGGCTCCAAGACCGTTAGATAAAAAACGAGCGCCAATAAAACACCGGGCAAGCCAATCGCTAAAAAGACAAACTGCCAAGGGCGGAACTCTCCTAAAAACCCAAGCGAAACATAGTCAATGTCAGCCAGCAAACCCATAATATACCCGCCGGCAAGCATGGCGATACCACCACCAAACCATATCCCCATTGTATAAAGACTAAAGGGCCGCGAGATTTTGCGCCTCGGAAAATAATCACCCAACATTGAACCTGCCGCCGGCGTTAAACCGGCCTCGCCTATGCCCACCCCCATGCGTGATAAAAACAGCAGCCAAAATCCTTTGGCCATGCCGCAAAACATGGTCATCAGACTCCAGGCAAAGATCGCAAACGTGATGATATGACGGCGCGAATGACTATCCGACAGACGACCAAACGGTAGCCCCATAATAATATACAAAAGACCAAACGCCGGACCTTGCAAAAGACCAATCTGGCTATCGGTCAAATGCCAATCTGTTTTGATCGGGTCCACCAGCAACGCAATAATTTGGCGATCAACAAACGCCAGGGTCGACGCCAATGTCAGCATCACGGCCACATACCACGCATACACCGGACGCGCCCATGTCTCAGACCCCAGGGACACCGCGTCGGGCTTCCCCATTACTTTATTATCCATGGCAATCCCAAGCTTTTACATTTTTGATATTTTTATTACATATATGTAATTTTTATAATTGCCAAGATTAATTATGATGCTAGGTATCGGGTTGTGAGTTTTACAGGAGAAGCAAAGCATAATTGGTGATCAGCACGCAGGTCATACATGGCTAATTTGTTGCTTGCTGATGCTGGTGCTTCCTATGTGTTTCCGGGATAAAAAAAGAGGCTGGCACCGAAATGCCAACCTCTCGTTTTATTGGTCGGAATGGCGGGATTCGAACCCACGACCCCTTGACCCCCAGTCAAGTGCGCTACCAGGCTGCGCTACATTCCGTCATATATACCAAGCCTCTAGCATGTATCGGCGTGGCGAAGCGGTCGGACTATACCGCCGCCCTCCAAGGAGGGCAACAACCGCGTGACCGCAAAATGCCATTCCTGAAAGAATTATGTGCAAAGCACGCGGATCGGGTTAAGCCGACAACAAGCGATCGCGAATATCGGTCAGTTCATCAATGAAGTCGGCCATCGCCAAGGGAGCCGCCGACCGTGCTTTTGGAGCCATGGCCTGCTGGACAGGGCCTGATACCGTCACCCCGGGTGCTTTGCTGTCTGCCCCGCTCACAACGGTTTTGACACCCTGTTCCCGGATCAGCTTTTGCACGCCCTTGATAGTGTATTTATCGTCATAAAGCAGGGCCTGGATCGCGCGCAAAAGATCGACATCTTCCGGTCGATAGTAACGGCGACCACCGCCACGCTTGATCGGTTTAACCTGTGGAAATTTGCTTTCCCAGAACCGCAGAACATGCTGCTGCACGCCCAGATCATCGGCCACTTCACTGATGGTGCGAAAGGCTCCCGGTGCCTTAGACGCAGAAGCCACTTTGGCCTGCCCGCTGGAATTTCCGGATTTAGCATCCGAAATTTTTTCGTCACGAATCGTCACAGCGTTACCACCAATAGAGCGTTACCATCAAATAGAAGGAAGACCCCGACCCTTAAGTCGGGGGTCTACTATTGACCAAGACGTCACACCTTAGAGCGGCGTGACACCCGTTCCTTCAAAACCTGCGAGGGGCGGAACACAACCACTCGTCTTGGGTCAATTGGCACTTCTTCGCCGGTCTTAGGGTTGCGACCAATACGCTCCCCCTTGCTACGCACCACGAAACTGCCAAATGAGGAAATCTTCACATTATTGCCTTCAATGAGGCTTTTTGAGATTTCCTCAAGCACCAATTCAACCAGTTCAGCCGACTCGTTACGAGACAAACCGACTTCTTGATAAACAGCCTCCGAGAGGTCTGCGCGCGTCACTGTCTTCGAGGTCATCGCAATCGTCCGCCAGAAATTATTGCGCCATAAGGACTTAAAGCGTAATCCTAAGGCGTCGCCACAGTCAATATTATTCCGCGGAAAGCCGAAGCATTTGAGTGTGATAGCAGAATTAGTGCGGACTCAGGGCTTTTTCTACTACCAACGGACTAGAGCCGCGCCCCAAGTGAAGCCTCCACCCATCGCTTCAAGCAGCACCAAATCACCTTTTTTGATTCGGCCATCGCCCACGGCTTCCGCCAAAGCGAGGGGGATCGAGGCTGCGGATGTGTTGGCATGATGGTCTACGGTGACCACCACTTTCTCAGCCGGTAGACCCAATTTGCGGGCTGTACCGTCTAAAATCCGCTTATTGGCTTGATGCGGCACCACCCAATCCAAAGCCTCCGCCTCAAGACCGACGGCACTCAACGCTTCGGTGATAACCTCAGCCAGATTAATGACGGCATGTTTGAAGACTTTGTTGCCTTCCATCCGCAAATAACCGGTGGTTCGGGTCGACGACGGCCCGCCATCCACATAAAGCAGATCATGATGACGGCCATCGGAATGCAAATGTGTGGTCAATATACCGCGATCACCAGCAGTCCCATCACCTTGGGCGGCTTCAAGGACAACCGCCCCGGCGCCGTCCCCAAACAACACACAGGTGGTGCGGTCCTCCCAATCAAGAATACGAGAGAAAGTTTCGGCGCCGATCACCAAAGCCCGCTTGACCTGACCGGCTTTAATGAAATTATCCGCCACAGTCAGTGCATAGACAAAGCCGGAACACACGGCCTGAACGTCAAAGGCAAAGCCCTTAGTCGATCCGAGGCGATGTTGAACACGGGTTGCGGTTGCGGGAAAGGTTTCGTCAGGAGTCGCGGTTGCGACAACAATCATATCAATATCTTGGGCTGACACACCGGCATGCTTTAAAGCAGCTTCGGCCGCAGCAACCGCCAGATCCGAGGTCATTTCCCCGTCGGCGGCGATATGGCGCTGGCGGATCCCGGTCCGCTCTTGAATCCACTCGTCCGAGGTTTCAATGGTGTGCGCAAGATCAGCATTCGTCACAACGCGGGCCGGAAGATAGGATCCAGAACCCGTAATTACCGATCTTATAACAGTCATGATGCCGCCGCTTCGTCACTCGCAGCCGCCCCGTTATCACCACCAAGGCCACCGCTATTTTTCATATCTTCTGCGATTCTGCTCATAAGATCGTCAGCGGCCAAATCATGGGCAACACCGATCGCACTTGCAATACCAAGCGCACTGGCGCCACCGTGACTTTTCACGACCAAACCGTTCAACCCGAGGAAAACCGCACCATTGTGATTATTGGGATCAATGTGATTACGCAGCGCCTGCAAACCACGCCGAGCCATGATATAGCCAAGCTTGCCGCCAAGCGAATTGCGGAACGCATTCCCCATTAGTCCGGCAATCATCTTCGCCGTACCTTCCGCAGTTTTCAAGGCCACATTTCCGGTAAAGCCATCGGTAACGACAACATCAGCCAATCCGGCCGCAATACCGTCACCCTCAATAAAGCCCGTAAACTCCAACGGCAAGCTCAGTGACTTCAACACTTGACCAGCCAAGCGCACACTATCCTTGCCTTTAAGCTCCTCGACCCCAACATTCAACAGGCCGACCCGGGGCCGCGGTACACCAAGCACGGTTCGGGCAAATGCCGCCCCCATGACCGCGAACTCAACCAGATTACGTTCATCGCATTCCACATTAGCGCCAAGATCCAGCATCACGCTTTCCCCACGCATCGTCGGCAACATCGTCGCCAACGCCGGACGATCGATGCCCGGCATGGTTTTCAGCATGAATTTAGCCATCGCCATCATCGCGCCGGTATTCCCGGCAGATACGGCCACATGGCTGCGCCCTTCACTGACCGCTTCGATCGCCAAGCCCATGCTCGAGCCCCGGCTGCGACGCAAAGCCTGACCCGGCTTGTCCTCAGCACTGACGACCGTTGTGGTGTGGTGAATGGTGGAAACAGCGGCAAGCTTGGGATACGTCGCCATCATCGGTGCCAGCACTTGCTCGTCACCATAGATGTCGAATGTTATCCCAGCATAGCGCTCACGGGCAATCTCTGCACCGCCGACAATGGCGGCGGGGGCATGGTCGCCCCCCATGGCGTCAAGTGCAATCGATAGCGCACGCTTCACGGGACGCCTCCGGCAAGCCCGCGAAAGGCG
>JBBCIP010000087.1:0-5188 GCA_037189785.1 Alphaproteobacteria bacterium | reverse complement strand
GTTGGCCGCTTGATCGAGCGTGGCCATGCCTATGCTGCGGATGGTCATGTGTTGTTTCATGTGCCGTCGCTTGATGGCTACGGTAAATTATCCAACCGCAATCGGGATGAAATGATTGCCGGGGCCCGGGTCGAAGTCGCGAGTTATAAAAAAGACCCGGCGGACTTCGTGTTGTGGAAACCATCCAGCGATGATCAGCCGGGCTGGGATAGCCCATGGGGGCGGGGGCGTCCGGGCTGGCATCTTGAATGTTCCTGCATGATCGAAAAGAACTTGGGCACAACCATCGACATTCATGGCGGCGGTATCGATCTGATTTTCCCACATCATGAAAATGAAATCGCCCAAAGCGTCGGTGCCCATGGCGCGCCGTTGGCCAATTACTGGGTCCATAACGGCTATCTCACCGTCAACGGCGAAAAAATGTCGAAATCGCTCGGTAATTTTTTCACCGTTCATGAGTTGTTGGAAGAGTTTCCAGGCAAGGGCGAAGCCATTCGTTTGGCGTTGCTGTCGGCGCATTATCGTCAACCGTTGGATTTCACCAAAGACGGCATTCGTGCTGCGGTATCGCAGCTTGATCGCTGGTATCGGTTGTTGGATGGTGTCGCACCCGGCGCGGTGCCGGAATCAATTTTGCGCGCCTTGGATGATGATTTAAATACGCCGCAGGCGCTTGCTGAATTGAACAGTCTGGCCTCGGCCCGCGACCTCCCGGCGTTGCGTGCTGCCTGCGATTTGCTTGGCTTTGTGCAGCACCCTGTCGATGTCTGGTTTAAAGGCGCAGGCAGTGATGATGATGCGCGGATCGAACAAGCCATTGCTGATCGTATCGCGGCCAAAAAATCCAAAGACTTCGCAACCGCCGACCGCATCCGCGCCGAACTTTTGGCAGACGGCATCATTCTGGAAGACGGGCCCCAAGGCACCACATGGCGGCGCCAGTGAGCGGTCTTGACGCAGACACCAGCGCGCCGGTCATCATTTTGGTACGTCCGCAATTGGCGCAAAATATCGGTAAGGTGGCGCGCGCCATGGCCAATTTTGGTCTTTCCGAATTGCGTCTTGTGGCGCCGCGGGATGGTTGGCCGAACCCACCGGCTTATCCCGCTGCGTCCGGGGCCGATTGGATTTTGAACGACGCCAAAGTTTATCCGACAACGGCCGAAGCGGTTGCTGATTTGAACGCCGTCTATGCGACCACGGCGCGGCCACGGGAAATGATTAAAACGGTCGAAACACCGCGTCATGCCGGTCAATCCATGCGCGACCATGGGCTTGCCGGGCGACGGGTCGGCGTGTTGTTCGGGGCCGAGGCGGCCGGGCTTACCAATGATGAATTGGTCAAGGCCGAAACGATTATCACCGTTCCGTGTTCACCGGATTTCACATCGTTGAATATTGCCCAGGCGGTTTTGCTTGTGGCCTATGAATGGTTTCAGGCGGCCGATCATACACCGGGCAAACAGTTGGCGTCTGGGGATGCACGGTTGGCGACCCAGGACGAGGTCGAAGGATTTCTGCTTCATCTTGAAGAAGAATTGACGTTATCGGGATTTTTGCGGCCGCCGGAAAAAGCCCCGCATATGAAACGTAATATCCGCAGCATCTTCCAACGTCTGGAATTGTTGGATCAAGATGTGCGGACATTGCGCGGGATTATCAAAAGCCTTGTGCTGTTCGGCCGCTCAGCCGGAAAAATGAAGCACTGATTAGCTTTTCGGCTTTGGTGTCGGCGCGTCGACAGCGGCGAAAGATTTAAACCAACACCGCTCGCCCTTGACGACGATGGAACTGAACCGGTCGATCCGGTTGGTGCCGTCGGTCACAAAGCCGATTTGCTCGGCAAAGGGCAGGGCGTGGCAGCTATTGGTGAACTCGGCCCGGTACCATTGTTTTCCAGGGCCTTGGATCAACAAGGCTTTGTTGCCGTCATTTTTCCAGTCACGAATAGTGCCGTGCATATTGGCAAAATCAATCCCGGGATTTGGTCCTGCCGAGGCCCCGGTTATGGCCGCGCTTGTGCTAAGCAATACGGCGGCCGACATGATCGATACAATGAACTTACGCATGGTCAACCTCCTTGAAAGTGTGATCACTATGCGCCCAAAAACATGTACGGTAGCTGAATGAGATGTTTTGTTTGTGTCAGAATTCTAATTTTTAAGTAGGATTTATGTATTTATTTATCAATTATTTGTTGTTTTTTTATTTGAGACTTGACCCCGGCTCATTTTCCGTAATGCTGCGGTCTAGATTTTTGTAACAAGGATGAAAGCATCATGTCGCAGCAGGTTGAATTGCGGGTTTTCTCGGCGGCCGATATCAAGCGATTGTTGACCTATAAAGACTGTATCGAGGCCGTCGAGCAGGCCATGAAACAGGTGTCGCTTGGTCAAGCCGTGATGCCGCTCCGCAATATCATGCCGATTGGCGATGTCGGGTTTTTCGGCATGATGCCTGGTGCCATCGCATCCCCCAATTGTTTCGGCGCTAAGTTGATCAGTCTTTACCCGGGTAATCCGGCAAAAGGGTTATCGTCTCATTTGGGGCTTTATATCCTTTATAATGCCGATAACGGCGTGCCGGAGGCTTTGCTGGAAGCGGGCGCCTTAACGGCGATCCGCACCGCCTCGGCCACGGCGGTGGCGACCCGCCATTTGTCCCGTAAAGACGCACGACGGCTGGCGATCATCGGTACCGGCGAAGAAGCGGAAACGCATCTTTATGCTCTGACCGCAGACCGCGACTATGACAGCATCGTCGTATGGGGCCGGAACGCCGATAAGACTGCGGCGTTCGTGGCAAAATATCAAACTGCGGCCAAGGGCAAATTGAAAGCCGCCGCAACCATTGACGCCGCCGTTGCCGATGCCGACGTGATTTGTACCGTGACGGCCGCATCAACACCGATTTTATTCGGTCATATGTTAAAGCCGGGGCAGCATGTGAATTTGGTTGGGGCATCGGTGGCGACCGCGCAAGAAGCCGATACAGAGGTTGTTGTTCGCTCCCGCTTCTTTGTTGATTTCCGTGCCAGTGCCATGGCCCAGGCGGGTGAGTTTTTGACGGCGATCAAAGACGGTGCTGTTACAGCAGATCACATTCAGTCAGAAATCGGCGAAGTCATAGCGGGCACAAACCCAGGCAGGGTGTCCAGTGATGAAATTACGGTTTACAAATCGCTAGGGGTCGCGGCTCAGGATATTGCCGCAGCTATACAAGTACTGCGTGTCGGTAAAGCCGAAGGTCAACGCGTGATCCTTTAATTAGTCAATCGTTGTAGGGGAGGAAAACAATGCAAGTTTATAAAGATGTTTATTATACCTCACCTGACGGATTGACGTTATATGCACGCGATTATCCAGGGCCGTCCGATGCCGCTTTGACGGTTCTCTGTATGCATGGCCTAACGCGCAACAGTCGTGATTTCATTGGTCTGGCCGAGCATTTGTCCAAACGCTATCGCGTCCTTGTGCCGGATCAACGCGGGCGTGGGCTTTCCGATTACGATCCCAATCCTATGGCCTATCATCCAGGGACCTATGTGGTCGATATGGCGGCTTTGCTGATGCAATGTGGTGTGATGCGCCCGGCCTTGATCGGGACATCCATGGGCGGCTTGATGGCGATGATCATGACCGCGACCAATCCCTTGGCCGTTGCTGGCGTGGTCATCAATGATATCGGTCCGGTGATCGATAATCGCGGGATCGAGCGGATCAAAAGCTATGTCGGTAAATTGCCTGAACCGACCACTTGGGCCGAAGCGGAACAGCAAACACGATTGTTGAATAGCGATATTTTCCCAGATTTTACAGATACAGATTGGCATGAATTTACCCATGCCCTCTATCGGGAAAAAACGGAGGCGGGAAAACCGGTTCTTGATTATGATCCGGCCATCGCTGTGGGCTTGGCTGCGGGCAGTGCCGTGCCCGTCGATTTGTGGCCGTTGTTCGAAGCCTTGAAAGCGGTGCCGACTTTGGCAATTCGCGGCGCTTTGTCGGATTTGTTGTCGGTGGAGATTTTTGAAGAAATGCAGCAGCGGCATCCATTGCTGCAGGCGGTGACAGTTCCGGCACGGGGACATGCGCCGCTTTTGACTGAACCGACAGCAATTGCTGCCATAGATGTTTTTCTGACGAACTTGGTGTAAAACATAATCAGTTAAAACAGGTTGTTCTGAGCGGGGTATATAAGTCATGCGGGTTGTTGTCATTGGTGCTGGTTTAATGGGGGTATGCACGGCATATTTCCTAACCGAAGATGGGCATGACGTGACTGTGCTGGAACGCGAAAAAGAAGCAGGCTTAGGCACAAGCTATGCAAACGGCAGCATATTAACGCCGAGCATGGCGGACCCATGGAATGAACCGGGGGTCGAGCGCATGTTGCTCAAATATTTGGGCAAAGAAGATTCCCCTTTGCTGTTGCGGCCCAAAGCTATTCCATCGTTGATGTGGTGGGGTTTAAAGTTCTTGCGAAACTCCGCCCCAGACCGTTTTGAACGGGCGACACGGGCAAATGCGAAACTCTCGACGTATAGTGTTGATGTGCATCATGATATCACCAATCGCCTAGGGCTAAAGTTTGATCAAGGCCCGGGTGGCGATATCAAGTTTACCCGTGATCAAAAAGCGTTCGAGCTATTGCAAGCCAAATCAAAAATATTATCGGACGTTGGCGTTGCTTACGAATTGCTTGATGCCGATGGCTTGGTTGGAAAAGAACCGGCGCTGGCCAGTATTCGCAATCAAATGGCGGGGGGGATTTTCTTTCCGGATGACGCTTCGGGCGATGCCCGTTTATTCACAAAGGCCTTGGCCGCTGAGGCAGAAAAGCGCGGCGTTAAATTTGTTTACAATAGCTCCGTCAGCGGCTTTGTACGAAACGGAGATAACGTTACCGCAATACAAGTCGGCACTGAAACCTACGCGGCGGACGCTGTTGTATTGGCGAGCGGTACATGGACAGAAATCTTAGCCCGCCGCCTTGGCATTCGTGTTTCCATAAAACCTGTAAAAGGCTATTCGATCACGGTGTCGGCCCGGGAATGGACTGCGCGTCCCCGCTTGCCTGTTATCGATGATACTTATCATGCTGTGGTGGCCCCGTTGGGTGAGCGTCTTCGGGTGGCGGGCACGGCAGAGTTTACCGGATTTGATGCAATGTTGACGCCCAGCCG
>JBBCIP010000086.1:0-12653 GCA_037189785.1 Alphaproteobacteria bacterium | reverse complement strand
ACGGGCCCGCCTTCAAGCCGACATACTTGTGCGGCAAGGGATAGAACATCTGACGACTTTTGGCCCACAAGCGGCGCTTTTGCGTAGTTTGGCGCGATTTGCTATAAACCGTGACAGATAAGGCCTAGGGCCTAAGACGAGGATTGAGTTTGACGACAAAGCCACATACCCCGCTGCTCGACAGGATCACTGTTCCCGCTGATATGAAGGTCTTGAAGCCCGAGCAACTCCAGCTGCTTGCGGATGAAGTACGGGCCGAGATGATCGATGCCGTGTCAGTCACGGGTGGTCACTTGGGCGCTGGCCTCGGTGTGGTCGAACTGACTGTGGCGCTGCACTATGTGTTCGATACGCCCAAGGATAAGATTATCTGGGATGTCGGCCATCAAGCCTATCCCCATAAAATTCTAACCGGCCGCCGCGATCGGATGCGGACGTTGCGCCAGGGCGGCGGTCTGTCCGGCTTCACCAAGCGGGCGGAAAGTGAATATGACCCGTTCGGTGCCGCGCACAGTTCAACCTCGATTTCGGCCGGACTCGGTATGGCGGTGGCGCGGGATCTTGATGGCGGCACCAATCGTGTGGTGGCGGTGATTGGCGACGGTGCTATGAGCGCCGGGATGGCTTACGAAGCCATGAACAACGCCGGGCATTTGAAGTCGCGGCTGATCGTCATTCTCAACGATAACGACATGTCCATCGCCCCGCCGGTCGGCGCCATGAGCGCTTACCTCGCGCGTTTGCTGTCGTCACGCTCATTCCTGGGCTTGCGCGATGCCGCCAAATCGGTCGTCAAGCGCTTGCCCAAGGGCTTCAGCCGAACCGCCAAAAAAGCCGAAGAATATGCCCGCGGCATGGCCACCGGCGGCACATTGTTTGAAGAAATGGGCTTCTATTACGTCGGCCCGATCGACGGTCATAATATGGAACATCTGTTGCCGGTGCTCGAAAACGTACGGGATGCCGGGCAGGGGCCGATCTTGGTCCATGTGGTGACGCAAAAGGGCAAAGGCTATGCCCCAGCTGAAGCGGCATCCGACAAATATCACGGGGTGTCGAAATTTAATGTGGTGACCGGAGCCCAGGCCAAATCAACCGCCAGCGCGCCGAGCTACACCAAAGTCTTTGCCGAAGCTTTGATCGCCGAAGCCAAAAAAGACCCGAAGGTTGTGGCCATCACGGCGGCGATGCCGTCCGGGACCGGGCTTGATAAATTCGCGACGGCGTTTCCGGATCGCTGTTTCGATGTCGGGATTGCCGAACAGCATGGCGTGACTTTTGCCGCCGGTTTGGCTGCCGAAGGCTACAAACCATTCGCAGCGATTTATTCGACGTTCTTACAGCGCGCCTACGACCAGGTTGTGCATGACGTGGCGATCCAAAGTTTGCCGGTGCGGTTCGGGATCGACCGGGCCGGGCTTGTGGGCGCTGATGGCCCGACCCATGCCGGATCGTTCGATGTCACCTATCTTGCGAGCTTGCCGAATTTTGTCGTCATGGCCGCCGCCGACGAGCTTGAGCTGATGCATATGGTGGCGACCGCCGCCGCCATCGATGATCGGCCGTCGGCCATTCGGTATCCGCGCGGCGAAGGCATCGGCTTGGAGCTTCCGGCGGCGGGCGAAATCCTTGAGATTGGAAAGGGCCGCGTTGTGCGTGAAGGCACACAAGTGGCGCTGCTGAGCCTCGGCACCCGGTTGCAAGAATGTCTCAAGGCCGCCGATGACTTGGGCGAGCGCGGCATTTCCGTAACCGTGGCCGACGCCCGGTTTGCCAAACCGTTGGACGAAGATTTGATCCGCCGTCTGGCCCGCAGCCACGAGCTGTTGATCACGGTCGAGGAAGGCTCCATCGGTGGTTTTGCCGCCCATGTGATGACGTTGTTGGCCAAAGAAGGGTTGCTGGAAACCGGCCTTAAATTCCGGCCATTGACCTTACCGGATACGTTCATCGATCAAGACACGCCGCAGCGCATGTATGATGAAGCGGGCCTCAACGCGCCGCAAATTGTGACGGAGGCGTTGACCGCGCTCCGTCGCAACGACACCAAATCCGCACAGACCGCGTAAAGCAATGCCCAAAATTCGGGCCGATCAGTTGCTGGTGGAGCAGGGACTGGCTGAAAGCCGGTCCCGCGCCCAAGCCATGATCATGGCCGGTCAGGTCTATTGTGGTGACCGCAAACTGGCCAAGGCCGGCGACATGCTGGCTGATGACGCGATCTTATCGGTCAAGGGCAAGGATCATCCCTGGGTCAGTCGTGGCGGGCTCAAGCTCGTGCATGCTTTGGAGCATTTCGGGCTCAATACAGAAGGCCGGGTGGTGCTCGATGTCGGGGCATCGACCGGCGGCTTTACGGATGTGGCCCTGACCCATGGTGCGGCCAAAGTTTATGCCGTCGACGTCGGCCATGGCCAGCTGGCTTGGAAGCTGAGGGAAGATCCCCGCGTCGTGGTGATGGAACGGACCAATGCTCGTTATCTGACGACAACGGAAATTCCAGATCCCATTGATGCGGTGGTTTGTGACGCCAGCTTTATCGGCCTTGAAACGGTCCTGCCTGCGCCGCTGTCCTTGGCCGCGCCCGGCGCCTGGGCCGTCGCTTTGATCAAACCACAGTTTGAAGTCGGCAAAGGGCGGGTCGGCAAGGGCGGTGTGGTCCGTGATACCGCCTTGCATGATGAAGTCTGTGTCCGCATCCATGATTGGTTCGCGGGCTTGCCCGGGTGGACTGTTTTGGGTATTACGGCCAGCCCGATTTTGGGGCCCGAAGGCAATAAGGAATTTCTCATTGCCGCCCAGCATGTATAAGAACCCTCATGAGTGATATACAAACAATACGGATCGAGCGCCTGGGCGCCCAAGGCGACGGCATTGCCGAAGGGCCGATCTATGTACCATTTGCGCTGCCGGGTGAAACCGTCCGTGTCCGCCGTAGCGGTGATCGGGCGACCTTGGTCGACGTTGTGACACCAAGTCCGGAACGCTCGGCAAGCCATTGTCCTCACTACGGAACTTGCGGTGGCTGTGCGGTCCAGCATTTGGCCGATGACGGCTATCGCCGCTGGAAAACCGATCTCTTGGTGCAAGCCTTGGCCCATCGCGGTTTCTCAGATATCCCGATACGGGATTTGATCGTCAGCGCGCCGCAATCACGGCGCCGCGCCGGGGTAAAAGCCATGCGGCTCAAAGACCGGGTTATTCTCGGCTTTACGGAGCGCGGCACCCATCGTCTGGTGGATCTTGAGCATTGCGCTGTTTTACGGCCTGAAATCATGGCCTTATTGCCAAAATTGAAAGTGTTTTTTCAAGCGATTATGCGGTCCAAGGCGGACGCCGATATCACCTGGACCGATAGCGGTTTGGATGTTGATCTCCATGGCGTCAAGCTTGATGGCATCAAAGCGCAAATGCGCGCCGCCGCCTTTGCCGAGGACGCCGACCTGGCGCGCCTCAGCATCGATGGGGAGACGATCCTGGAACGGCGCAGCCCGATTGTCCGCTTTGGTGAGACGGCGGTTGCTTTGCCGCCTGGGGCGTTTCTACAGGCCACGGTTGACGGCGAGCGCAGTCTGCAACAAACCGTGCTTGAAGCCCTGAGTGATGCGGGCCATGTGGCTGATCTGTTTTGCGGGCTGGGCACATTTACCTTTCCGATTGCCGCCCGCGCCACGGTTCACGCGGTGGATTATGATGCAACCATGATGGCTGCATTATCAAAAGCCATACGCGGCAATGTTAAAGTAAAAGCTGAACGGCGGGATTTGTTTCGTAACCCGTTGCGTGCGGCGGAATTCAAAGGAATTGACGCTGTTGTTTTGGACCCACCCCGGGCCGGAGCCATGGCGCAGGTCGAGACTTTAGTGACCGCCGGTGTCCCCAGAATTGTTATGGTGTCCTGCAACCCGGCCAGTTTCGCGCGCGACGCTCGTCACCTAGTTGACGCTGGCTATGGTCTCCATTGGGTTCAGCCCGTCGATCAATTTCTCTGGTCGCCCCATCTGGAACTCGTCGCTTTGTTCCTCCGCTAGTTGCGGCGCCGGTAGGCGTGGCACCACAATCAGGGTCGAGACGATGCCTATCACGTCTCCGGTGGCGCTGGAGCGTATGCCGATGCTGGCATACATGGCGTCTGGTGTCCCCGTATTGGTCGGGGTAACGATCACGCGGCCGGGCGGGGCGAGGAATACACTTTTCCAAATATTCCCATAATTTATACGGTAATCTTGAGATTCAACGTTAGATGCGACAAGAAGTCCTCGCGCATCGGTTACAAATACCGGCCCGAGCAAGTCGCCTTCGGCTGCGGCAATCGCCTTCAACCGTAGCGCCGGTTGGGCGGTTGTCACTGTGGTGATCAGCGGGCGATCGCGCAGCAACCGTTCGCCATGCCAAACAGCGCGCAGGTTTTCGATTTCCGTTTCTGTCAGGGGAATGGTGCGGCCATTTTGGGCTTTGACAGCCTCGGCGATTTCAGGCGAAGCAGCGGCCCGATCAAGGCCATGCTGAACACGCGCGCGCACGGCGGCGATATCGATCGGCCCCAGATTTTGAGCCTGGGATACGTCGATTGTCAGCATGCTGACAGCTAAGGTCAGAAATCCTATGACGCGCCGCATATAATCCTTTATCCGGGTTGAGTGTCCGGTGAAGTGTTAAATATGAAAATAACATATTAACACTCGTTTAAGGATTAGCTAAAACTTAAATGACATTCTACAAGTCTATGGCCTTAATGCTGAGAATATGCCGAGAAGATAGATGACCGGATCAAGTCCGGTCATGACACTCTCAATAAACCGGTCATGACAATCTCAATAAACCGGTCATGACAATCTTAATAGAACCGTCATTACCGGGCTTCATAGAAGCGTCATTGCCGGGCCTGACGGCAATCCACGGTTCTGGTGTATCGCAAAGATCAGCGTTCGCCGTTCTGTGCGCGATCGCGAAGGAAATGGTCGGCTAGGACTGCGGCCATCATGGCTTCGCCTACCGGGACTGCACGGATGCCGACGCAGGGGTCGTGGCGGCCCTTGGTGCTGACGGTGCTTTCGCTGCCACTGCGGTTGATGGTGTCGACGGCTTTGAGGATCGACGATGTCGGCTTTACCGCAAAGCGGACGACAACGTCCTGACCCGTGGAAATACCGCCCAAAATACCACCGGCATGGTTCGATAAAAATTCAGGGTTTTTAGCGTCAGCGCCGGCCCGCATGGCATCGGCATTTTCACTGCCGCGTAAGCCTGCGGCCCCAAACCCGTCGCCGATTTCAACGCCTTTGACGGCATTGATGCTCATCATGGCGGCGGCCAGATCGCTATCAAGCTTGCCATACAACGGTGCGCCCCAACCGACCGGGACACCGGACGCCACGATCTCGATCACCGCACCGACGGAATCGCCGTCTTTGCGGATGCTGTCGAGATAGCTTTCCCATAATTTGGCGGTGTCCGCATCCGGGCACCAGAACGGATTATTGTTTATTTCGGCCCAGTCCCAGCGGCTACGGTCGACGGCATGGGGGCCGACTTGGACCAACGCCCCGCGGATGGTGACGCCGGGAATGACCTTGCGGGCCAAGGCTCCGGCAGCAACCCGGGCCGCCGTTTCCCGCGCCGATGACCGCCCGCCGCCGCGATAGTCCCTAAGCCCGTATTTGGCCGTATAGGTATAGTCGGCATGGCCGGGGCGGAAGGTTTCGGCGATATTGCCATAGTCTTTGGACCGTTGATCGACATTCTCGATCATCAGGCTGACCGGTGTGCCGGTGGTCACCCCCTCGAACACGCCCGACAGAATTTTGACGGCATCGGGTTCTTGCCGTTGCGTCGTAAAGCGGGATTGCCCCGGACGCCGTTTATCGAGCCAAACCTGAATGTCAGCTTCGGTCAGCGGAAGACCTGGCGGCATACCGTCGACCACGCAGCCTAAAGCAGGCCCGTGGCTTTCGCCCCAGGTCGTCACACGAAATAAATGACCGTAGCTATTGTGGGACATACCTCAACTACTCAGAAGACGACGACTGAACGTTGATATCCGGCGCATCTTCCCGTTTCATACCGACCACATGGTAGCCGCTGTCGACGTGATGGACTTCACCGGTCACGCCGGAGGCCAGATCGCTGAACAAATAAACAGCTGATCCGCCAACTTCGTCGATGGTGACGTTGCGGCGCAGCGGCGAGTTATATTCGTTCCACTTCAGGATATAGCGGAAATCACCGATGCCGGAGGCAGCCAGAGTTTTGATCGGCCCGGCCGAGATGGCGTTGACGCGGATGGCATCAGTGCCCATGTCGGCGGCCAGATAGCGGACACTGGCCTCAAGGGCGGCTTTGGCAACGCCCATAACGTTATAATGCGGCATCACCCGCTCGGCACCATAATAGGTCAAGGTGACGATGCTGCCGCCACCGGCAGCCTTCATCAGCTTTTCCGCCCGCTGTGCGACCGCCGTCAACGAATAGCAGGATATATTCATGGTCATGGTGAAATTGGCCAGGCTGGTATCGAGATAACGGCCCTTGAGTTCGTCTTTGTCGGAAAAAGCAATGGCATGGAGCACAAAGTCCAGTTTGCCCCAATGCTTTTCAAGTTCGGTAAAGGCAGCGTCGATGGATGCACTGTCGCTGGCGTCGCAAGGCACCACCAAATCGGAGCCGAGCGAGGCGGCCAGCGGCCGTACCCGTTTCTCCAAAGCGTCGCTTAAATAGGTGAAAGCCAAGTCGGCACCGTGTTCACGAGCTTGCTTCGCCACGCCCCAGGCAATGGAGCGCTCGTTGGCCAAGCCCATAATCAACCCTTTTTTGCCAGCCAAAATGCCCATGCGGCTATTCCTCTTTCTTTGTCATGGCGTGTAATGCAGGGATAATACGCAATTGTTTTTCTGAATCAATCGGAAGGGCGTGTGTCAGCGCTTGCTTGTTGCATTTGTTTTTTGTGAGCCTTGGCTTTAGCCGCGGCTTCACGAGCGCGATATTTTCGATCGGCAACGACGGCATTCAGTTCGGCCCCCAGCACAAACGCCATATTCAACAGATAGAAGAACATCAAGGTCGCGATCGCGCCGGCGAGACTGCCATAGGTCAAATCGTAATTCGCAAAATTTTTCAAATAGATAGAAAATCCACTGCCGATCCCAAGCCATAGGATAAGGGTTAAAAACGCGCCTTGTCCGATCGGGGCGAAGCGGCCGCGATAGCGCGGCTTGAGGCCGAAGAATAGGGCCAGGACGGCGAGATACATCAAGGCCGTGCTGGTGCCGAAGCGGATCAGGGTCGCGGCCAGGGTCCAACGATCCAAGTTCGGGATGAAAAACAGCAGCCCATCCCATATCAGCGGTCCGAGAATAAAACTGGATAGCCCCAACAACATGGTCACCGCCCCGGCAATGACAAGGCCGATGCCCTGCAAGCGCCTAAGCCAGAATGCCGGTGGATGGCCCGCTTCATAGGCGCGGTCGATGGCCATGCGGGCTGCTTCGATGGCGGATGATGCCGCCCATAAGGCGCCCACAAGACCAAGCGTTAGGGCACCTTTCTGGCCGCTGGCAACGATCTGGGTCACCGGTCCTTCGACCACGATCTGAATTTCAGGCGGCAGGGTTTCGAGAAAAATGACGATGGCTTGCGCACCAACGGCGGTATTGCCGAACAACCCAGCCAGTGCCACCAAAATGATAAGGAACGGAAATAGGCCCAGAACCGATAAGAAGGCCAAATGGCCCGCCATGACCAGGCCGTCATGGCGGAGAAAGTTTTGGACGGCTTTTATCAAATCGCGAACGAAGCGAATGGTCAGCATCTCCTTGACTTCAAATGGCCCTTACTTCAAATGGTCACGCACTGTGTAGTCGTTGGATTTAGACCAATTCTCAACGGCTTGGCGTAACTCGTTATCGATTGTCTCCGGTAGTGTAACAATCAGGCGGACATATAGATCCCCTTGATCGACACCTTTTCCCTTGAGGCGCAGGGTTTTTCCGCTGTTGCTCCCGGCCGGTATGGTCAGGTTAACACTACCGTCCAGGGTTGGGACCGGTACTTTTCCACCCAAAACGGCCTCTTGCAGGGTAACCGGCAGGTCCAAATGAATGTCATTCCCATCGCGCCGGAAAAATGGATGGGCGTTGATCCGGACCTGGATCAGGGCGTCACCGGCGGGGCCATTGTGAGGGCCTGGGCCCCCTTGACCTTTAAGGCGGATCTGCTGGCCTTCTTTGACGTCTTTCGGGATCTGGACGTTCAGCGTTTTACCATTTTCCAGGGTGATTTGACGTTTTACACCGTTCACCGCATCCAGGAAATCGATCTGAACTTCATAGATTTTGTCATTGCCGCGTTCTGGAATAGGGCCGTGATTGGCTTGCTTTCCAGCCCGTCCACGGCCACCCCCCCGCAGGTTTGAGAAAATATCCGAAAAGATATCCTCGGCGCTAAACCCGGCAAAACCGCCTTGTTCAAAGCCCGAAAAGCCACCGCCCGCGGCGCGCTCATAGGTGCGACGCCCGTTCGGGTTTCCGGCGAAGCCACGTTCGTTGCCATTATCGTCAATTTCTCCACGATCATAGCGGGCCCGGGCCTTTTCATCGCCCAGAATGGCATAAGCCGCCGACACTTCCTTGAAGCGGTCGGCGATCTTTTCGTCACCCTGATGAAGATCGGGATGAAGTTCCTTGGCCAGTTTTCGATATGCCTTTTTGACATCAGCGGCACTGGCGTTTTTCGAAACGTTAAGAGTTTTATATAAGTCTTTCATGCCACATCTAATTGCCGACGATGCGCCAACTGCCGTCTTGCTTGCGGCAAGCCGACCGGAACCCGGTTTGGGTGTCTCCCTTGGCTGTTATGGTTTCTTGATATTCACGGCAGACTTGACCTTCAGGATCACGATAAGACGGTTGTGGGGTGACGGACCCTTGGGGGCCACCCGTTTGGCTGGTCCACCGGGCCGTTTGACCGGCGGGCAGGCCTTCCAAAGCTTTCTGCGTCACGGAAATCATCGTTTCCTTATCCTTATCGGTCAGGGCTGAGCCAATATCTCCACCGATATAAGCACCGGCCAGGGTTCCGACAATAGTTGTGACAGTGCGGCCTGAACCATCCCCGATTTGGTTGCCGACACCGGTTGGGTCCTTGGATACCGTTTTCTCAGGCTGTGTCGGTGGGGTCATCGGACCACGCTCGTCCGGGCCACGACTAGGCGTACAAGCGGCCAAAGCGATCGCTGCGACAAAAAACAAAACACCCTTTTTCATCATACGTATAATTCCGGTTGGGGTTGCCAATGGCGAACACTATATATGGTTGTTGCGTCGATGAACAATGACCCAGACGAACGGTGTGAGTGACATGAGCCAAAATGATCCTTTTGCTGTTTTTGAAACCTGGTTTGCGGAAGCCCAGGCTCAAGAGCCCAACAATCCGGAAGCCATGGTTTTGGCGACCGCCACAGCCGATGGTCGGCCGTCGGCCCGGATGGTTCTGTTGAAAGGCTGGGATCCGCGCGGGTTCGTGTTCTACACCAACCTGGAAAGTCGGAAGGGCCAGGAAATTGCCGCGAATCCCCACGCCGCGTTGTTGTTTCATTGGAAGTCGCTCAATCGCCAAGTCCGTATCGAAGGCCCGCTTTCTCCGGTTTCGACAGAGGAAGCCGATGCGTATTATGACAGCCGCCCGCGCGATAGCCGGATCGGGGCTTGGGCCTCGGCTCAGTCCCGGCCGATGGAAGGCATGTTCCGGTTGGAGCGGGAAGTCGCTAAATATGCTGCCAAATATGCCGTAGGGTCGATTCCGCGGCCACCGCATTGGTCCGGGTTTCGCCTGAATCCCGAGGCCATAGAATTTTGGATCGATAAACCGTTCCGTCTTCATGACCGTAAGGTCTATCGCCGCGATGGCGATAGCTGGTCCATAACGCAGTTGTTCCCCTGATGAATCCCACGCTTAATCCTGCAGCCGGCATGAGCTCGACCGATCCGCGCGCCGCACTGATGCGGCGGGCAACCTATGCGTCGGTGACAGCTGCTTTGGTGCTGATTGTGGTGAAAACCGTCGGCAGCCTGCATACCGGGTCTGTGGCCATTTTTGGATCGTTGTTGGATTCGTTTCTGGATGCCCTAAGCTCGGGCATCATGCTGGTTGCGGTTCATCAATCCCTGGTTCCAGCCGACAAAAACCACCGGTTCGGCCATGGCAAGGTGGAAGCGATCGCCGGGTTAGGGCAGGCCATAATCATCGCGGCGTCGGCGCTGTTTTTGTTGGTGCAGGCGGTTGATCGGTTCCTCCATCCGGTTGCGACCGAGAACGAAACGGTCGGGATCGGCGTTATTTTGGTGTCGTTGATCATCACATTGGTGCTGGTGCGCTATCAGCGTCATGTGGCCAAACAAACCGGGTCGTTGGCGGTCGAAGCGGATTCGCTTCATTATGTCGGCGATATCATGATGAACGGCGGCATTATCTTATCGTTGATGATGGCCCAGACTGCGGCGGGGACGTATGCTGACCCGGTCATGGGGGTGATCATTGTGGTCATTCTGGTCGGCAGCGCCTACAGTATCGCCCGGCGGTCTTGCGAAACGCTGACCGATCATGAAATGCCGGATGACGAACGCGACAGAATCAAAACGATCGTCCTTGAGCATCCCGAGGTGCGAGGAATCCATGAACTCAGGACCCGAACCTCGGGTTTGACCACGTTCATCCAGTTTCATATCGATGTGGATCCTGAAATCTCGTTGCGTCATGCCCATCGAATATCGGATGGTGTGGAGGCCAGTTTAGCGCGGGCCTTTCCAGGGGCTGATATCCTTATCCACTCGGATCCCGAGGGGCTCATCTATAACCAAAAGTGATATTAAGAATGATTACTATTTACGGAATTCCAAATTGCGATACGATCAAAAAAACCAAGACATGGTTTGAGGCCGAAGGGATTCCTTATCGCTTCCATGATTATCGCAAAGACGGTACTGATCGTGCCACTATTCAAAGCTTCACAGAGGAGCTTGGGATCGATACCGTCCTTAATCGGCGCGGCACCACATGGCGCGGGTTGAGCGACAGTGATAAGGCCGATCTGACCGTGGCAAAAGCTGTAAAGCTGATGGTCGCCCATCCGGCGATGATCAAGCGGCCGATTATTGAGTTGGCCTCTGATTTGGCCTCTGATTTGGGTTGGGGCAGGTTGGCAGGATTTGATGAGACCGTAAAGACGCGTGTGCGCGCTGCGGTCAAGAAAAGGAAGTGACGATGGATGAGCGTGGAGATAACAGCCGGAAAACTCTGGTCCTGACCGGAGCCAGCCGGGGCATCGGCCATGCCACAGTGAAGCGCTTCTCGAGCGCAGGCTGGCGCGTGATTTCGTGTTCGCGCCAGGCGTTTCCCGAAGACTGCCCGTGGGAGGCCGGGGAAGAAGATCATGTTCAGGTCGATCTTGGTGATCCTGAGGATCGCGCGCGCGGTGTTGAGGAAATCCGACGCCGCTTAAAAGGTGGGCCGCTTCATGCTTTGGTCAATAATGCCGGTATTTCCCCAAAAGGCGCAAATGGGTCGCGCTTATCCACGTTGAACACGACGGAAGCCGATTGGCACAAAGTGTTCGAAGTGAATTTTTTCGCGCCCGTGGTTTTGGCCCGCGGTTTGATGGAGGAATTGAAGCAGGTGCATGGCTCGATCGTCAATGTGACATCGATTGCCGGGAGCCGGGTACACCCTTTTGCCGGATCGGCCTATGCAACGTCGAAAGCAGCTTTGGCGTCATTGACGCGTGAGATGGCGGCTGACTTCGGCCCCTATGGTATTCGTGTCAATGCCATTGCGCCGGGCGAGATCGATACCTCTATTTTGTCGCCGGGGACCGATAAGATCGTTGCCGATATTCCGTTGCGCCGTTTGGGTAAACCGGAAGAAGTGGCGCGGACGATTTATTATCTTTGCACCGATCAATCGGCCTATGTGACGGGATCGGAAATTCATATCAACGGCGGTCAACACGTATAGTCATCAGAATCTTGGCAAGCTGAATCTAGATCAGGGATCATTATCTTGAAACACCACGACGTTGGTTGTGGTGTTTCTTATTATCACCTTATTGCAGGCGGTGGGCATCGGTATGGCCGGTCGTTTTTTTCAAAATAACAAACCAGAACTTTTGCTGGTCGTTGTCACTATGGTTTGGGGCGGAACGTTTATCCTTATCCAGCTTGGCCTTCGTGACGTCGGTCCGTTTGGCTATATGGCGTTGCGCTTTGCCATCGGCTGCCTGGCTTTGGCGATCATCTTCTGGAAGAAGCTGCGCGGGTTGACGCTGCTTGAAGTCAAAGCCGGTGTCATCATTGGGGTGATGCTGTTCTTTGTTTATGGCTTCGTTGCGATAGGACTGCAATATGTTCCGAGTAGCAAATCGGCATTTCTTCTGACCATGTATGTCCCGATGGTGCCGATCTTGCAGTGGCTGGTCTTGAGCCGTCTCCCGCGTTTGGCGACTTGGTATGGATTGGTTTTATGTTTTATCGGTTTGATTTTCATGTCGTTCGAGAGCGGTGGCGGGGGAGTGGATTTCTCTTTCGGCTTTGGCGAGGCCATCACTCTGGCCGGTGCGGTCGCTTGTGCGCTTGAGATTATCTTCATTGGCCGCTTTGCCGGTG
>JBBCIP010000085.1:0-4128 GCA_037189785.1 Alphaproteobacteria bacterium | reverse complement strand
TCCGATATCGCCCGCAAAAACACCGCGAAAGCCGACAGCAATGCGCGCGCCACGGAAAACCACCAGTGCGCCGTTACGGACAAAGTCACGTGCAAAAGGTCAGTCTGAGGACTTGTCTGATGAGACTGTGGCGGCCAAGCGCAATGATACGCCGCCCGAGCGGATGAAGCCACGCGGCATTAAGGAAAAAGACAAAACCTATTCGCATTTCCTGGACGCACGTGGCGGCTCGCCGGCGGCTCATGCGGATCTAAAAAACAGCACGCCGAAACGACCGCTCTGACATCGCAAGGGGTATTCCTTGCGATCAGACAATGATGCTGATGATTAAAATGGTGAGCCCGTCGGGATTCGAACCCGAGACCCTCTGATTAAAAGTCAGATGCTCTACCAGCTGAGCTACGGGCTCCCATGGGTGTGGGACGGGCGGAACATATGCGGAGATGGGCTCATGGTCAACCGTTTATGCAAAGAAAATGAACAGCTTTTTTGATCTTTGCGAAAGCCCGCCCGTTTTGCTCTAACACTTTGACAGAAAAGCCTATAACGGTGGGATATCGCCATCAGTGCGGCGTTGATGGAAAGCGGCCACGAAATTCGTCAATTGCCCACGCGCGATGGCTTGGCGTAAGCCCGCCGTCAAATCCTGATAATAGGTCAAATTATGCTCGGTCAGCAGGACGGAGGCGAGAATCTCCCCTGCCCGCACCAAATGAGACAGATAGGCCCGGCTATAGCTACGGCAGGCCGAACAGCCGCACGCCTCGTCCAACGGGCGCGGATCGTCCTGATGGCGGGCATTGCGCAGGTTGACTGTCCCCCGTCTGGTGAACGCCTGGGCATTGCGCCCGGACCGCGTCGGAATAACGCAATCGAACATATCGACCCCACGCTGGACCGCGCCGACGATATCTTCGGGCTTGCCGACCCCCATGAGATAGCGGGGTTTATCCTGGGGCAACATCGGGGTCGTATAGTCGAGGGTGGAGAACATCAGCTCCTGCCCCTCACCGACCGCCAAGCCGCCGATCGCATAGCCTTCAAAACCGACGTCTTGAAGTGCCGACGCAGATTCGCGCCGCAAATCCTCAAACGTGCTGCCTTGGACGATCCCGAACAACGCCGATCCGGCTTCACGCCCCCCCAAACGGTCAAACCCGTCGCGAGACCGCCGGGCCCAACGCATAGATAGCCGCATCGAGGCCGCCGCAACATCGTGGGTCGCCGGGAATGGCGTGCATTCATCAAACGCCATCACGATATCCGACCCCAGCAGGCGCTGAATTTCCATGCTGCGTTCCGGGGTCAAGGCATGGGCCGAGCCATCGATATGGGACTGAAACGTGACCCCATCTTCGGTTATTTTCCGCAGACTTGCCAAGGACATAACCTGAAAGCCGCCGGAATCGGTCAGAATCGGTCGCGGCCAATTCATGAACTTATGCAGACCGCCCAATTTAGCAATCCGCTCGGCGCCAGGGCGCAGCATCAGATGATAGGTGTTGCCCAGGATGATATCGGCCCCGGTGTCGCGGACTGCTTCCGGCTTCATCGCCTTGACTGTCGCCGCGGTCCCGACCGGCATAAAGGCCGGAGTGCGGATTTCCCCTCGCGCGGTGTGGAGAATACCGGTACGGGCTTGGCCGTCTTGGGCTTGGATTTCGAGATGGAATGCTGTGCTCACTGCGAAACTCACGATATCGGGGCTTATGGCGCCCGATATAGCAGGCTGCCGTCGCCATAGGAATAAAAACGATAGTGATCGGCCACCGCATGGGCATAGGCCGCTTTCATACGCTCAAGCCCGGCAAAGGCCGAAACCAACATAAACAGCGTCGAACGCGGAAGGTGAAAGTTGGTGATCAGCAAGTCAACAGCCCGAAATTGATAGCCGGGCGTGATAAAAATGTCGGTATCCCCAGCCCATGGCTCAACCATGCCGCTCTCAGCCGCTGCCGTCTCCAACAAACGCAAGGCCGTGGTGCCGACGGCTACCACACGCCCGCCCCGTGCTTTCGCTTCAGCGATGGCCTGGGCGGTCTTTTGGCTGACCTCGCCCCACTCGGCATGCATTTTGTGGTGGCTGGTGTCATCGACTTTGACCGGCAGGAACGTGCCGGCCCCCACATGCAGGGTCACTGCCGCTTGCGCAACCTGACGCCGGGACAGGCTATCGAGCATCGCCGGTGTGAAATGCAAGCCGGCCGTCGGTGCGGCCACAGCCCCATCACGATTGGCGAACACCGTTTGATAGTCGTGTTGATCCTGGTCGTCCGGGGCCCGTTGGCTGGCGATATAGGGCGGCAGCGGCATAACGCCCGCCTTATCCAGCGCCGCCCGCAAATCGGGCCCGGCACAGTTGAAAGTCAAAGTGACTTCCCCGGCCTCCCCCTTAGCGCGGACCGTCGCCGTCAACCCGGCCTCGAACGTGATTGTCACCCCGGGCGACAGCTTTTTCGCAGGTCGGGCAAAGGCCTTCCACGACGCCGCATCGATCATTTGATGAAGCGTGACCTCGACCTTGCCTTCCCCTTTACGGCCGGTCAAGCGCGCCGGAATAACCCGCGTATCATTGAAAATCAGGATATCGTTGGGCCCGAGATAGTCAGCCAGATCCCGCATCTGACGATCTTGCATCCGATCCGGCTGCACGACCAAAAGCCGCGCAGAATCGCGGGGGCTTGCTGGTCTCAACGCAATGCGGTCTTTCGGCAGATCAAAATCGAACAGATCGACGCGCATAGGGAATGAAACTAGCCTTCAAGATCGTATTTTATTTGTCAAAATCGCGGTTACTAGGGCTGCGGCGGTGAAACCGGTTCACCCGCAGCCTCAGCAGCTGTCGTCTCCGGTGTTGCGGCAGCCTCAACCGGTTGTTCTCCCGGTGCAGATGCAGGTGCGGATACAGGCGCCGCAGCGGCAGCGGCCGTGTCATTTGCCTCATAAAGCTTGGCTTGGCCTGACGCCAAAAGATCCGCGGCCACGCTCATTTTAACGATGCTGTCCGGATCGCCGAACGCCGGGCCTTCGCCGCGCTGGATTTTATCCACGGCTTCCATACCGGATACCACCCGACCCCACACCGTGTATTTGTTATTCAAAGCAAAACTTGGTTGGAGACAAATAAAGAATTGGCTGTCGGCACTGTCCGGATCGTCAGCCCGGGCCATGGACACGGTGCCACGGAAATGCAGACGCTTGTTGAATTCCGCTTTCAAATTCTGGCCCGACCCACCGGTGCCGTCACCCTTGGGGTCACCCGTTTGGGCCATGAAGCCTTCGATAACGCGGTGAAATTTCAAACCGTCGTAAAAGCCCTGGCGGGTCAATTCCTTAACGCGGGCGACATGGGTCGGAGCATCTTCCGGATAGGTTTCGATGACAACAGGCCCGTCTTTCAACTGCAAAACGATCGTGTTTTCGGGATCGAGACCGGGTGGCAAGATAACATTCTGAGCCATAACAACTGTTCCCCATAGCGCCACCAAAGCCGCTGTTAGAAATCCTGAAATACGCGCCATTTATCGCAATCCTTCTCTGATCGAGCCCCACCCGCCCGATAACCATGCTTAGCAGAGCTTGGCTAGCCTGCAAAGACCCTTACCTGAGGGAGATCCTCAGCTCAATTTTGAGAATTGTTTCGTTCGGCCATGCGCTTTTCGACAGCAACGGCGATGCGCGGGGGAACGAAGCTCCGAATATCGCCCCCAAACGAGGCGATTTCTTTTACCAAGCGTGATGCAATCGACTGCAACTCCGCCTCGGCCATCAAAAAGACTGTTTCAATCCTGGGGTTCAAATGCCGGTTCATGCCAGCCATTTGGAATTCATACTCAAAGTCGGAAACGGCACGTAAGCCTCGAATAATGAAATTCGCGTCCACTTCTTCAGCAAAGTGCATCAACAGCTTTTGAAACGGACGGACTTCGATAATGACCCCGGACTCTTTTGCAATATCCGCCGTTTCTTCCAAAATCATGCGGCTGCGTTCTTCCAATGTGAACAACGGATTTTTGGACGGGTTGGTGGCAACCCCCAACACCAAACGGTCAACCAATTTGACCGCCCGTTTGATGATATCGACATGACCACGGGTAATCGGATCAAACGTTCCTGGATATAATCCGA
>JBBCIP010000084.1:0-4656 GCA_037189785.1 Alphaproteobacteria bacterium | reverse complement strand
CGTTTCTATGGTTATCATAGGTTGTTTCGTCTTGACTTGGCGGCAGGGCTCAGAGACTGTGCGGCTTAGGAAAAAGATCACAAACGGATGATGCCCCGGATGAATGCTATCACCAAGACTGCTCATAGCTGTGGATCTCATGGCGATCACGGCGACGACGCGAAGACCAGCGCTTTCCGCCATGACTGGAGCCGCGCCGAAGTAGAAGCCCTGTTTGCTTTGCCGTTCGCCGATTTGCTGTTTCAGGCACAGACCGTTCATCGCCAGCATTTCGATGCCAACAAAGTACAATTGAGCCAACTGCTCAGCATCAAAACCGGTGGCTGCCCGGAAGATTGCAAATATTGCCCGCAATCGGCCCGCTTCGACACCGATGTAAAAGCTGAAAAGCTGATGGAAATCAATGCGGTGCTCGAAGCCGCCGCAGCCGCGAAAGCCGCCGGGGCCAGCCGTTTCTGCATGGGCGCCGCCTGGCGCTCGCCCAAGGATCGCGACCTTGATAAGGTCTGCGCCATGGTCGAAGGCGTCAAAGCCATGGGCCTTGAAACCTGCGTCACGCTCGGCATGCTTGAAGATCATCAAGCCAAGCGGCTGAAAGAATCCGGGCTCGATTACTACAATCACAATATCGACACCGCCCCTGAACATTACGGCGATATCATCACCACCCGCACCTTCCAGGATCGCCTGGATACGCTGGAGCGGGTCCGTGACGCCGGAATGAATGTATGCTGTGGCGGCATCGTCGGCATGGGCGAAAGCCAAAGCGATCGCGCCGGAATGTTGGTGGCGCTCGCCAATATGCCGAAGCATCCGGAAAGCGTGCCGATCAACATGCTGGTGCAAGTGGAAGGCACGCCGTTCCATGGCCAAGATCAGCTGGACGTGTTGGAATTTGTGCGCACCATCGCCGTCGCCCGGCTCATGATGCCATCATCGTTCGTGCGCCTGTCGGCCGGTCGTGAAACCATGAGCGAAGAAGCCCAAGCCTTGTGCTTCCTGGCCGGTGCCAATTCGATCTTCTATGGCGAAAAACTTCTGACCACCCCGAACCCAGCGTCGTACAGCGACACCGCGCTGTTCTCCAAGCTTGGGATTTCGGCCCTTTAGGACGCATCTTCCGGCCTTCGTCATGACCGGGTTTGGTCCGGTCATCCACGGGGATAAGGCCAGATCTGCGGCACGATGGATTGCCAGGTCAAGCCCGGCAATGACGGAACAGAGTCGTGTGAAAAACAAGCTATGACAGCCAATATCGAATGGCAAAATCAAACGAACGGATTGCAGGCCATGACCGCGCCCTCCTGGCTTGACGACGCGCGACGTCATCTGTGGCTGCCCTATGCTCAGATGAAAACCGCGCCTAGCCCGTTGCCCGCGATCAGCACCAGCGGCAGCCGGATCACACTGGCTGATGGGCGCGAGCTGGTCGACGGCATCGCGTCCTGGTGGACCGCCTGTCACGGTTATAACCATCCGCATATTCAGGCCGCCATCACGGACCAACTGCAAGCCATGCCCCATATCATGCTGGGTGGTTTGGTGCATCAACCGGCGGCGCGTTTAGCATCCCGCTTGGCAGCGCTGTTGCCCGGCGATCTCGATCACGTTTTTTTCGTCGATAGCGGCTCGGTCGCGGTCGAGGCCGCCTTGAAAATGGCGTTGCAATATTGGCTCAATCGCGGCGTTACCGGCCGCACCCGCTTTGTCTCGTTCAAGGACGGCTATCACGGCGATACCGCCGGGGCGATGGCGGTGTGTGACCCCGACGACAGCATGCATAGCTTGTTCAAGGGCCATCTGATCCCGCAACATTCGGTCCCGGTGCCGCGCGACGCCGATGGCTATGCCGCGTTCGACGCCTTTCTGAGCCGCCATCGCCACGACCTTGCCGCCGTGATCATCGAGCCGTTGATCCAAGGCGCGGGCGGCATGAAATTCCATAGCCCCGAAGATCTGGCCCAAATCGCCGCCGCTGCCAAACGCCATGATGTGTTGTTGATCGTCGACGAGATTTTCACCGGCTTCGGCCGTACCGGGACGATGTTCGCCTGCGACGCCGCAGGGATCACACCCGACATCATCTGCATCGGCAAAGCCTTGACCGGCGGCACATTGAGCTTGGCCGCGACCGTTGCGCGTCGCCATGTGTTCGACGCGTTCTGGGATGACGATCCGAAAAAAGCGCTGATGCATGGCCCGACTTATATGGGCAATCCGTTGGCTTGCGCCGCCGCCAATGCGTCGCTTGATTTGTTCGAGCACGAACCACGCTTACAACAAGTGGCCGCCATCGCGGCACAACTCAGCGCCGAACTAGGCCCCTGCAAAGACCTGCCCGGCGTCGCCGATGTGCGCGTGCGCGGCGCCGTCGGCGTTGTAGAAATGCAATCGATCGCCAATCCGGCATTATTGCGCAGCCTATTCGCAAGCCGCGACGTCTGGATCAGACCGTTCGGCAACACTATCTATTTGGCACCGGCGTTCACCATCGACAGCGCCGACCTGACCCGCTTAACCAGCGCGATCACAGCCGTGATCAAGGAGACCACATGACCGAGCCTCGCCCCCGTAACGATCATCGTATTCACAACGACCGGCTCGGCGCGTTTCGTGACGAATTGAAGCGCCGCGATTTACAAGGCTTTGTGGTCGCCCATACCGACGAACATACAAGCGAATACACACCGGCTTATGCGCAGCGCTTGGCATGGCTGACCGGCTTCGATGGCTCAGCTGGGTTGGGCGTGGTGCTGGATCATACGGCCTCGATTTACGTCGATGGCCGCTACACATTGCAAGTCAAACTGCAAGTGGATGGCGCCGCTTATGAATTCTTGGCGCTGAAAAAAGATGCGGAAATCGACTGGATCGTCGCCACCGCAACACCCGGAAGCCGGATCGGTTTTGATCCCTGGCTGCATACCGAAGCCTGGGCCAAACGCGCCAGCGCCGCATTGGAACAAGCCGGATTGACGTTGGTCGCCGTCGACCGCAATCCGATCGATGCGATCTGGAGCGATCAACCGGAGCGCCCGCAAGGCATCGCCGTGCCCCATGTCATCGATTTCACCGGCGAGGAGTCACTATCGAAACGCCAACGCTTGTCGGAAAATTTCGATAATGCCCATGCCGCAGTCATAACCGCACTTGATTCCATTGCCTGGCTTTTGAATATCCGCGGTAGCGATGTCGACCGCACACCATTGGTGACATCGTTTGCGATCCTCCACAAAAATAGCGATGTCGATCTTTATATCGATCCCATAAAAGTGACCGATGATTTGACAGCACATTTGGGTGCGGGCGTGCGTCTTCACAATCGCGCCGATTTTGTGGCCGGATTAAAAGCCCTTGCGGCCCAACAGAAAACGGTGTTGGTCGATCAAGACAGCGCATCGGCCTTCGTCATTCGTGCGCTTGATGGCGCGACCTTGGTGTTGGGGCGTGATCCCTGCCTGTTGCCGAAAGCGCGTAAAAATACCGTAGAAATCGACGGCACCCGCCGCGCTCATGTACGTGACGGCGCCGCCTTGACATCGTTTTTGGGTTGGCTTGCGGCCAACGCGCAAAGCAATGACCTTGATGAATTGAAAGCCGCCGCGAAGCTTTATGACTTCCGCAAAGCGACCGGCGTTTTGAAAGATTTAAGTTTCGATTCCATTTCCGGCGCAGGGCCGAATGGCGCCGTCGTTCATTACCGCGTGACCGAAGCCAGCAACCGCCCGATCAAGCAAGGCGAATTGTTTTTGATCGACAGCGGCGGTCAATATCTGGACGGTACCACCGATGTGACGCGGACCATCGCGGTCGGCCATGTCGGTGCGGAAGAAAAAGATCGTTTCACCCGCGTCCTTAAAGGTCATATTGCCATTGCCACCGCGCGCTTTCCCAAAGGGACATCGGGGGCGCAATTGGATGCCTTGGCGCGCATGCCGTTGTGGCAAGCCGGACTGAATTACGATCACGGCACCGGTCACGGCGTCGGCAGTTATCTGAGCGTGCACGAAGGACCGCAACGGATTTCATCATTCGGAAGCGCGCCGCTTGAACCCGGCATGATCGTCTCGAACGAACCTGGGTATTACAAAACCGATCGCTATGGGATCCGCATTGAAAATCTTGTGGTGGTGAAAACCGCCGATGATATCGATGGCGATATTCCGGTCTATGAATTTGAAACGCTGACACTCGCCCCGATCGACATCAATTTGGTCGAGCGCAGTTTGTTGACCGACGCGGAAGCGGCGTGGCTCAACGCTTATCACGCGCGGGTGCGCGACACCTTGACGACGCTGGTCGATGAAAAAACGGCCGTGTGGTTGGAAAGTGCCACGCAAGCAATATAGGCTGGCAATTTAAACTTCTGTCTTTCCGCTCGTCATTGCCGGGCTTGACCCGGCAATCTTGTTTGGTACTAGCCTGCGGGTGGTGACAGGGATGACCGGGTCAAGCCCGGTCATGACAAATTGGTCGGGGTCCGCAGGCTCACCCCCAAAGCGCCGATGGCGGTGGTGACATAACACCGTTGTCGTAATGGATGCCGGGTTCGCGGTCGCGTTCCAACAGCAACGGCCCATCAAGATCGACATAATCGGCAGCGCCCGCGATCAAATGGGCCGGTGCCATGGCCAGGGACGTGCCGACCATGCAGCC
>JBBCIP010000083.1:0-5285 GCA_037189785.1 Alphaproteobacteria bacterium | reverse complement strand
ACAACTGGCACGATGGATAACCAGGTCAAGCCCGGTCATGACCATAGGATTGGGGGAATAGCCGACTGTGAACGATGACGTCGCCACAAGCAAATCGATGCCACTCCTTACGTCCGTCATTGCCGGGCTTGACCCGGCAATCCATCTAGAGCGGCAGAATACAACTGGCACGATGGATGACCGGGCCAAACCCGGTCATGACAATAGGATTGGAAATAGCTGACTGTGAACGATGACGTCGCAACAAGCAAATCCGTGCCACTCCTTACGCCCGTCATTGCCGGGCTTGACCCGGCAATCCATCTTGAACGGCAGAATACAACTGGAACAATGGATGACCGGGTCAAGCCCGGTCATGACAATAGGATTGGGGGAAATAGCTGAGTGTGAACGATGACGTCGCAACAAGCAAATCGGTGCCACTCCTCACGCCCGTCATTGCCGGGCTTGACCCGGCAATCCATCTTGAACGGCGGAATACAACCGGCACGATGGATGACCGGGTCAAGCCTAGTCATGATATGACTATTCCTGGCGCAGACGAGCGCATAAAAACCTAAAGCCCCAAGCGTGGGATTTCAATGGCCGGGCAGCGGTTCATCACCACCTTGCGACCCTGAAGTTCGGCCCATCCCGCGACCTTGTCATCGCGTAGACCAAGCTGGGTCCAAATGACCGGCGCGCCAAAGTCGACCGCTTCTGTGATAGCTTCCGCCAGATCCTGAGGACGCCGAAAAATATCGACTATGTCGACACTCACCGGCACATCAGACAACGACGCATAGGCAAGTTCACCATTTATTTCCTCTCCGGCATAACGCGGATTGACGGGAATAACATGGTATCCTTTGCGTTGCAGAAACCGCATCACACCATAGCTCGGCCGCATCGGATCGTTGCTGGCGCCAACCATGGCAATGGTTTTGGCCGACTTTAAAATATCGCGGATGTAACTGTCGGTGTAGTCATCGTGGTTGATGGTCATTCGAATACGATCTCCGGTCCTTGTGAGGCTGTGCCGTGAAGCAACGGCAACAAAGCCTTTGCAATGGCTTTATAAGCTTGCGCTTGTGGTCCGTCGGGGGCAATAGCGACAATCGGTGTACCTGCATCCGCGGTTTCCCGAATAGCAAGTTCGAGCGGGATTTCGCCCAAGAACGGCGCGCCCAATTGCGCAGCTGTTGCCCGTGCCCCGCCATGACCGAACACATGGGTTTCGCCGTGGCAATGTGGACAGATAAAGCTGCTCATATTTTCGACAATCCCAAGGATCGGAACATTCACTTTGTTGAACATGGCAATGCCCTTGCGCGCATCGATCAGTGCCAGATCCTGTGGCGTCGACACAATCACGGCCCCGGCTAATTGGGCCCGCTGCGCCATGGTCAATTGGGCGTCACCGGTTCCGGGTGGCATATCCACCACAACAACATCTAACGGCCCATCATGATCCCAAGCCACATCCGTCATCAATTGTTGCAAGGCCCCCATAACCATCGGCCCGCGCCAGATCATGGCGGTGCTTTCATCAATCAAAAAGCCGATCGACATCGCAACGATGCCATGAGCCTTCATCGGTAGGATCTTTTTGTCGTCCCGCGCTTTCGGCTTGTCGGTAATGCCCAACAGCTTCGGCGCCGAGGGACCATAGATATCGGCATCCAAAAGCCCGACCTTAAGCCCTGTCTGCGCCAAGGCCACCGCCAGATTGACCGCTGTGGTCGATTTGCCGACCCCGCCCTTACCACTAGCCACGGCAATGATCTTTTTAACACCGGGAATACCCAAAGCTGGGGCCTGGCGCGGGGCGGCAGGCTGAGACGGCATCTGCTGAGACGGCATCTTATGCGGCTGTTGCGGCGGCATCCCGCTCCGCTCCGCTGTCAAAACCGCCGTGACGGACACAACACCCGGAATTGCGGCTACGGCATCGGCGCAGGCCTGGCGTAACGGCTCCATCTGCGGACCGTCATTGGCGGCCACCTCCACCGAAAAGCCGATCTTGCCGTCGCGAATGACCAAGCCGTGGATCATCCCCCGGCTGATGACATCTTGCTGGCTTTTCGGGTCCAGGACCCGACGCAATGCGTTTAAGACCGCCTCGCGGGCAATGTCCGCCATGCTTAACTCCCTATGGCAACAAATTGGGGTGCCGATATCGTGACCTGTAACAAAAACTTGACCAAAATACAGAGACAACTCCTTGATTTTGGCCGTCTGTCGTTGCACCTAGGGGTTAGGTATCATATAAACCCTACAGTCAACAACTGTCGGCATGGTAGTGATTGAAAAGGCAGAAACGCTGTCTGCAGCCACCACCGGATGGGACAGATAGAAATCGGAGACTCCAGAATGCCTTGGCAAAACAATAACGGCGGCCGCAACCCTTGGGGCCAGGGTCCCAGCGGGGGACGCGGCGGCGGTAGTGGCGGCGGCGGTGACGGTCCCAATATTGAAGATCTCCTGAAACGCGGCCAAGATCAATTAAAGGGCGCTTTCCCTGGCGGATTTGGCGGTCGTGGCTTGGCCATCATCCTCGGCTTGATCGGCGTGGCGTGGCTCGCCACCGGTGTCTATATCGTCAGCCCGTCTGAACAGGGCGTTGTCTTGCGCTTTGGCAAGTATGTCGAGACGACGGGCTCTGGCATCCATTACCACCTCCCGGCCCCGATTGAGACCGCGTTGACCCCTAATGTGACGGCGGTTAACCGCATTGATGTGGGCCTGGGCGGCGCTGCGAACCGCGAACGTCGGGCGTCAGCCGATTATGCCCGCGAAGGATTGATGTTGACCGGCGATGAAAATATCGTCGATGTGGAATTCTCGGTGTTCTGGAAGATCCAAAATGCTAAGGAGTTCCTATTCAACATTCAAGATCCACAAGAAGAAACAATCCGCGCCGTATCCGAAAGCGTGATGCGGTCGATCGTCGGCCAGACCCCGATCCAGTCCGCTTTGACCGAAGGTCGTCAGAAGATTGAAACCGCAGCGATCGAGCGGATCCAGGGCGTTTTGGACAGCTACGGCGCCGGTGTCTTGGTGACCCAGGTTCAATTGTCCCGGGTTGACCCACCTGCAACGGTGATCGACGCCTTCCGTGACGTTCAAGCGGCTCAAGCTGACCGTGAACGTCTGCAAAACGAAGCAGAAGCCTATCAAAACGATATCATCCCACGCGCCCGCGGTGACGCCAATAAACTGGTCCAGGAAGCCGAAGCGTATAAGGAGCAGGTCGTGGCCCAAGCTCAAGGGGAAGCCAATCGTTTCTTGGCTATCGTCAATGCTTACGGCCAATCGAAAGACGCCACCAAACAGCGTATGTATTTGGAAACTATGGAACAAGTCCTTAAGGGTATGAATAAGGTCGTGATCGACGGCAGCGCCGGAAGCGGTGTTGTCCCCTATCTGCCGCTGCCTGAAATTCAAAAACGCCGTCAAAGTCAGGGAGCAGGCCAATGAATAGCTCGCGTCTGACGTTTATCATTGTCGGTGTTGTTGTTTTGTTGCTGGTGTTGTCCAGCTCCATTTTCCGTGTTTATGAGACCAAGCAGGCCATTATTGTTGAATTCGGGGAACCGAAACGGATCGTGTCCGAAGCTGGGTTGAAATTTAAAAAGCCTTGGGAATCCGTGATTTACATGGATCGTCGGGTGTTGAACCTCGATTTGCCGGTTCAGGAAGTCATCACCTCCGACCAGAAACGGGTAATTGTTGACGCTTTTGCACGATTCCGCATCGATAATCCGCTGTTGGTCTATCAGTCAACGACTGACGAAGAACGCGCCCGCGACCGTTTGGAAACCATCGTTAATTCGGTTCTGCGCCAAGTCATGGGGGCCGCCCCGTTCAGCGCGATCCTGAGTGAAGATCGGTTGAAAATCCTGAGCTCAATCCGTGATAGCTCAAATGCCCGTGCCAAAAGCCTCGGCATCACCATGGTCGACGTGCGGATTAAGCGCGCTGATCTGCCGGAAGCCAACAGCGAGGCAATCTTTAAACGGATGCGGGCCGAGCGGGAACGGGAAGCCCGCGATGCGCGCGCAACCGGTGCCGAATTGGCGCAACGCATTCGTTCGCGCGCCGATCGGGAACGGACCGTGTTGATCGCGGAATCACAACGTGAAGCCGAAATCATCCGTGGTCAAGGCGATGGCGAAGCAACCCGTATCTTCACCCAAGCGGTCGCTAAAGATCCGGACTTCTTCGCGTTTTACCGCTCGATGCAGGCTTATAAAGAGTCGATGTCGACTGAAGACACCACCCTGGTGCTGTCGCCAAATAGCGAGTTCTTCCGCTTTTTTGACAATCTTCAGGGTAGAAAACGCTAACGCATGACCGAACTTGGTATTGCGTTTGGTCTGATGCTGGTGATTGAGGGCGTGCTTTACGCCCTCTTTCCCGATTCAGTGCGCCGTATGATGGCCTATTTCCTAACCGAGCCACCGACAACATTGCGGCGGGCCGGGCTTATTGCAGCCTTTGCCGGATTAGGGATAGTTTGGTTGATTAAGGGCTGATTTTCCAAATTAGGCCACAATTCTGCGTCAACGTCCCAAGGCTTTGGGAGCGGTAGAGATCAAGGAGATGTCAGGTGAGCATGCTTGAACCGTCTGTATCAGGTTGGGCTAAACCTCGGAATTGGATAATTGGGGCCGCTTTGGGGCTCGCGGTTGTTGCGGGACAGCCGAATTTCACATTATACGGCAGCACGGCTATGGCCCAGGCCCCCGGTGCGCCAGCAACCTTCGCCGACTTGGCCGAAAAGGTCTTGCCGTCGGTTGTCAATATTACCGTCTCGAAAACCGTCCAGGCCCCTCCCGGCATCGAAGATTTTTTGCGTCGGTTTGATCGTGGCGGCCAAAATGAAAACAACCCAACCACCCCGACACCACCACAACGGCGGACCGCAGGTGGTGGTACCGGGTTCATCGTTGATAGCTCGGGCATTATCATCACCAATAATCATGTGATCGATGGCGCCGACGAAATTACAGTGGAACTGCAAAGCGGCGAGGAATTCAAAGCCGAAGTCATCGGTACCGACGCCCCGACTGATTTGGCTGTTCTGCGGATTAAGCCGAAACGCCCACTCCCCCCCGTTTCATTTGGGAACTCCGATGCGGCCCGGGTTGGCGACTGGGTTATCACCGTCGGCAATCCATTCGGTCTTGCCGGGTCGGTGACGACCGGGATCATTTCGGCCCGCAATCGCGACATCAACACTGGGCTTTACGATGATTTCATTCAAACCGACTCCCCAATCAATCCGGGAAATTCCGGCGGCC
>JBBCIP010000082.1:0-10429 GCA_037189785.1 Alphaproteobacteria bacterium | reverse complement strand
TTCGCCTTCGGCAATGACCGAGGAGGCTCGGGATAGGATTTTCAGGACCTTTAACGAGCCATCTTCGACCATCAGCTCGAACGCCCGGCTAAACAGGAAGTCACCGACCAAAACGCTCGGCTTGTTGCCCCAAAGGACATTAGCGGTATCGGTGCCGCGCCGCAGATCAGAATCATCAACCACATCATCGTGCAGGAGAGTGGCCGTATGAATAAATTCGACACAGGCAGCCAGGTGGGTATGGCGCTCGCCCTCGTAACCGCACAGTTTGGCGGCGGCCAGGGTCAGCATCGGGCGCAGGCGTTTACCGCCTGATGCGATCAAATGCCCGGCCAGCTGTGGAATCAGGGCAACGGGGCTATCCATCCGGCGTATAATGGTGTCGTTGACCTTGCTCAAATCCTGCCCGACAAGGGCCGATAAAGCGGCAATGGCCGACGCGCCATCTGGCTTTTTTTCATCTTCCAGTGATACAACCACACCCACGACGTCCATCCCATCCAAGACGTTATTGAAATTGCGGCCAGAATAGGAGGCCTCTTGGTGATGGGTCAAGCGAAGGTCATGTCAATTTTACGAGAAAGAAGGCATCCCTGTGCAGGAACTGGTTAGATCGACGGATCCGGTGCTTTTATCGCGCTTGGAAGTGCTTTTGCGGGAGGCTGAAATCCTGGTTTTTCGCTTTGATTCTCATATCAGTGGGGTTGAGGGGGGAATCGGTATATTTCCACAGCGGTTGATGGTGGGCGATGACGATCTTGAGCAAGCCCGGCGCTTGATTCGTGCTGAAAACCTTGGTTGGGCGCTCTATGAGAAGAATTAGCCGTGGATGAGACCGAAGACGACTTCTTAGGCGGGCGACTCAGGCTCATACAGCCGCGCACCGGGTATAGAATAGGGAGCGACAGTATTCTTCTGGCCGCGACGGTTCAGGCCAAGCCGGAGGAGCGTGTTCTGGATATCGGGTGCGGCAGTGGCGCCATTGCCTTGGCCTTAGCCCAGCGGCTGCCAGAGGTCCGGGTCGATGGGTTGGAGCTGCAGGCGGAACTCTTTGATATTGCTTGCCGCAATGTGGTTTTAAATGGCTTGGAGCAACGGGTTCGCATCATTGCTGGCGATCTGGCACAGGCGCCACGGGCGCTGGACCGCAATAGTTACGACCACATCATGACAAATCCTCCCTATTTGGCGGCTGATAATGGGACAGTTGCCCCCCCAAATTCGCAAAAAGCGGTGGCGCATGTGGCCGGAGCCATCGACCTGCGGCAATGGCTTCAGCATTCTTTGAAATTTTTAAAACCGTTTGGCTGGATCCATATTATTCAGCGCGCCGACCGCTTGGCAGATGTCTTGTCTGGTTTGGACGGTAAGGCGGGTGATATCACGATATGTCCATTGTGGCCGGCCAAGGACTTAGCGGCCAAGCGTGTCATCGTTCGCGCGCGCAAGGGCGGGCGAGGGGCATTAACCGTTCATCCTGGAATTGTTCTTCATCACGATGGGCAATATACGCCGGTGGTGGAACACGCTTTGCGACATGGGAACGCCTTGTCCCTAGATCAACAATAACCATGTTCACCGCCCGGTTAGGTCATTTAAACCAAGAATAGATATAATTTTATTTATTTTTCTCGCTTTTTCTGTTATAATAGCGGGATTGTTCTTATTGTTAAAATATACCAAAAATAGTGCGCGGGTACCGAGCAGTAGCGTATTTTCTGATTTAATATTTTTTAGATCTAGGATTCGCCGGGGGGCGGGGGGATGTTTTCGCAAATTCTGACGGTGGCCGAAGGTGAGGCCACTGTGCCGTTATTTGTTGATCTTGATGGTACGCTGATAAAGTCGGATATGTTGCTGGAGGGCGCGCTTTTACTGTTAAAGCGCAAACCTTGGCATATTTTATCCATGATATTCTGGCTGCTTTGGGGTGGAAAAGCGCGTTTAAAAAGCGAAATTGCATGCCGTGTTGCGGATCGTTTGGATGTTGAAGCGCTGCCCTTTCACCAGGAATTTTTGACGTATCTGCAATATCAAGCAGACACCGGGCGACCCATTTATTTAGCAACCGCGGCGGATCAGCGTTTTGCCAAGCCTATTGCCAGATATGTTGGTGTGTTTACCGATGTATTTGCAAGCGATGGGCAAAACAATTTAAGTGGTTGCGCCAAACTGAATGCTATTATTGAGCATATAGGATCAACGTCGTTTGATTATGCGGGCAACTCTCGGGATGATTTGCCGATATGGGCTGCCGCGCGTAAGGCTATCATCGTTAACCCGCAGGTTGGAGTGCTCGGTCAGGCAACAAAGCATTTCGACGTTTCGCAACAATTTGAGGATCGACCTCCGCCATGGCGGACTTGGGTCAAGGGTTTAAGGCTTTATCAGTGGCTCAAGAATGTCCTGCTGATTGTGCCTTTACTCACAGCGCATGCCTTTACCTTCTCAAACTTGGCGACCATTGTGGTTGCTTTTTTATCATTCGGCTTTTTGGCGTCCTCAACATATATCATCAACGATCTATTGGATCTGTTTTCAGATCGCCGTCATCCGCGTAAGTGTTTGCGTCCATTTGCTGCGGGTAACATATCGATACAAGCGGCGATCGCGGCGGCTGTTGTGTTGTTGGTTTCAGGTCTTGCTCTCGCGGCCAGTATTTCGAGCCAATTTTTAGGCATGGCTTTGGTTTATTTGTCTGTAACGCTGCTTTATTCGTTCTGGCTTAAAACACTTGTCTTGATTGATGTTCTGACATTGGCAGGTCTTTATACCTTGAGGATTATTGCTGGTGCAATTGCGATCAATATTGATGTTTCATTTTGGTTGCTGGCATTTTCCATGTTCCTGTTTTTGCATCTGGCGTTGGTCAAGCGCTGTTCCGAGTTGTCGGCCATCAGAAAAATCTCGCGGACACAGGTCAGTGGTCGGGATTATTCTGTACAGGATTATCGTATCTTGAGCGGGATGGGCACCGGGGCCGGTTATGTGGCGGTGCTTGTTTTTGCGCTTTATATCAATAGTGGCAATATTGCCCATCAATATGAACAGCCAATGATTTTGTGGCTTATTTGCCCATTGCTTCTTTATTGGGTGTCCCGTTTATGGATGAAGACATCACGCGGTGAAATGAAGGATGATCCGATCCTTTATAGTTTGACCGATCGCGGGAGTTGGGTTGTTTTCATTGTGGCGGGAGGAGCGTTCGTTGCTGCCATATGAACGTATCCGAGAAAAGCCACATGTTTTTGCGCGGCTGTGCTATTGGGCTGTGTTGGCGTTGGTATATGCCATTGCCGCGTCTCAAACAGTGGCTAGTTTCTCATACAAATGGACAACGGTTGCCGATCATCCGCAGTATTCGCTCGAAAAGACTCTGAGCTTTACGGCCCCTCGTCCTTATGCCTATCGTCTTTTGATGCCGTTTGTGGTGTCGAGCGTGACAGAACGTTTACCGGCGACCTTTGCGCAGCCGCTGTATGATCGGGCTTATATGGCACTTAATAACACACTTGATGAACAGTTGGTGCGGAGCATGCCGGACCACGCCATTCTCGGCTATGGCGTGGTTATTATGCTGAATTTTATATTGATGATGGGGGGATTGTGGATGCTGCGATCGTTGGCGCAGCAGATACTGGGACAGCAGGGAGTGTTGCGGGATGTCGGACCGATCCTATTTGCACTGATGCTGACCATCAGCTATCGCACAACAAATGGTTTTATCTATGACTATGCAGAATTATGTCTGTTCATGACGTATCTATTGGTATGGCGGCACGCCTTGCTTGCTGGCCCGATATTGATATTGGCTGTTCTGAATAAGGAAACGGCTATATTCTTTCCCCTTATCGTTGCCGTTGGAACTTGGGTTTCGGGTGACTTTATAAAATACAGAAAAAGTTTAGGTGTGGCGGCTGTCTGTGGGCTCGCAACGTTTTGTACTGTGCGTATTATTTTGGCGGATGTTCCCGGCACGACGATGGAATTTCATTTATTTCGTAATCTTGGATTCTGGTTTTCTTGGCTGCCTTGGGTTTCTGTCACGACTCCTCATATGTCGCTTATTCCGCTACCAAAACCGGTCAATATTGTTGTTTTGGTTGTCCTTGTCACGATGATCAGCGCCTATTGGCGCCTGAAGCCGATAATGTTGCGGGGCATGTTGGTGGCGGCTTTGGTGATTTTATTGCCCTTGTTTTTTCTATTTTGCTGGCAGGACGAGTTCCGAAATTTTTCGTTGTTATTTCCTTTCCTGCATTTAGCGGCCATGCAGACGATTGCCGTTTACATGGATCAATCAGATGAAATGTCCCCGGTTGGTAGGATATGAAAATGTCGATCTTTGTCATGGGTTTGATTTTATTAAGCGTCACTATATCAGCCGCGGCGCAGATTGTTTTGAAGCATGGAATGTCGATGCCGACGGTACAATTGGCCGGAAGCCATGGCTTTGGGGCGCAACTGATCGCGGCGATGACAAATGGTCATGTGCTGTTAGGGTTCCTCCTATACGGGGCTGGGGCTGTTTTATGGTTGGGGGTTTTGGCGCGTGTTGATGTTGGTCAAGCCTATCCGTTTGTCGGACTCGGTTTTATCCTGACGATGATATTCGGCGTTTTGATCCTGGGTGAGACAATTAATTTATCCCGTGCCTTGGGAACGCTGTTGGTGATGCTTGGGGTGATTTTGGTGGCCAGAGGATGACGGCACTGATCGAAAAATTTGAAACATATTACGCGGTGCCGCATCGACGCCTTGTCGCTATCGTCAGTTTAATGGTCCTCGCTTTTGCTGTTCGGTATGCTGCGAGCTTTGTGATGCCGTTAGATGTCATGGGAGATGCCAAAGCATACTGGACCATGGCGACTAAACTTGCCGCCGGGCAGGTGATGGCGGATCACATGGGGAACTATGCCTATTATAGTGCGGGTTATCCCATTCTGCTTGGCCTGGTGTGCAAAGTGTTCGGGACAACGACCGATGTCGTTTTGTGGGTCAATAGTTTGTTGGCCGTTTTGGCCGTATATCTAATTTATAAATTGGCGATCAGTCTGACACAGTCGTTTGCTGTCGCATTTTTATCGGCCGTGTTATGGGCGGTTGATTTGCAATCGATTGTGACCGCCAATCAGATCGCCAAAGAAAATCTGATGATTCCGTTGATGGTCGGGGTGGTGTATTTGGCATCCTGCTACAAGCGGGCCGAATTTTGGAAAATTGCTTTATCCGGTGTCTTGATCGGTGTGCTTTTGGTGGTTGGGCCAACCGGTGTGGTGGTTGCGGTGGCATGGTTGTTCGCCGTGATGGCGCGGGAAAGCGGATGGTGGCGACGGGTTGCGGTGATCTCGGTCATGGGTTTGGTCGCGGTTATTGTTGTGACACCCTGGCTCTATCGCAATGAACAGGTGCTGTCGCGCCCCGTTTTGAATAGCAACGGCGGGTTCAATCTGTATCTTGGCAACAACGAAGCGGCAGAGCCCCACTATGTCGGGATCGAGCATACGCGCATGGCCGAGGACTGGCCGCGTTTGCGACAGGAGCGAGGGGAGTTGGTGGCGGTCGATCATCTGGTAACCGCGGCCAAAGGCTACATACGGGAAAATCCAGGCGCGGCGGTGCTCATGGCGCTCAAACGCGGACTGGCCTTTTGGGAGCCGCCGTCTGTTCGTCAACCGGGCATATCTGGGGCGGAATTGGTGATCCGTGCGCTTTGGCTCGCTCAATATTGCGTTTTGCTGATTCTGAGTGTCTTGTGTTTATGCTGGTGGCGGCAGTTTTTGCAGATATATGGTGTTATCGCTGCCTATGTGGCCATTCATATGCCTTTTTATGTGATGTCGCGGTATCGCTTACCGATCATGATTTTCTTGTGCTTATTGGCATCTAAAGCCATTGTAGGCTGGATCAAGCGGCGCTCTGCCGTGCTTGAAACGTCATGATGTTGAGAGATAATGCGTAAAATTCTGTCTTTCCTGCCTTTTTTCCGTCCTGTTCCGCCTCTGGTGGCTATACTTCATTTGCATGGTGTGATTGCCGCCCAAGCGCGTATGGGACGCAGCCTGGAACTGTCGCGACTAGAAGAAACACTAGACCAAGCTTTTGCCATCAAGGGATTGAAGGCCGTTGCCATATCGATCAATTCGCCGGGCGGTTCGCCGGTCCAAGCCGGGCTTATTCATGATCGGATCAGGAGCCTGGCCGCTGAAAAATCGCTGCCGGTTTATACCTTTGCCGAGGATGTGGCGGCTTCGGGCGGGTATATGCTGCTGCTGGCCGGGGACGAGGTTTATGTCCATCCGTCATCCATTGTCGGCAGCATCGGTGTGATTTCGGCTGGTTTTGGCTTTGTGGAGGCGTTGGAAAAGCTTGGCGTTGAGCGGCGGGTTCATACCGCCGGTACTCGCAAAGGCATGCTAGATTCGTTTTCGCCCGAGCAACCGGAAGATGTCGCGCGTTTGAAAGACTTGCAACGGGATATCCATCAACTGTTCAAGGATATGCTCATCGAGCGCCGTGGGGCCAAGCTGGTCGGCCCGCCGGATGAGCTGTTTTCAGGCGATATATGGCTCGGGCGTAAAGCCGTTGATTATGGCCTTGTGGATGGCTTGGGCGAATTGCGTAGCGTCATGAAGGCCAAGTATGGCACCGAGGTTAAGTTCAAGGTATTGGGCCGCGAGCGGGGCTGGTTACGGGGCCGCTTGGGTCTTGGTGCGAAAGCCAATTTGGCAACAGAATTGGTCGATGCTGTCGAAACGCGAACCGTATGGTCACGCTGGGGATTGTAGAGAATCATTGTGGCTTTGGGCCGACTGATTCTGGGCCCAAGAATTTTAACAGTGCTTTCCGACAAATTTAATAAAGCATAGGCCTTCGCCGTGTTATGGCGACCACCTAATCCTATCTGCGTATGAGATTGTGAAGGCTGTTTTCACTACCAGCCTTCGTCATAAAAAAATCTTTTTTGCTTCTTTGTGACGGGGTTGAATGGGCCGTCAGGGGTGTCTTCAATTTAACCAAAGACTTACCTTACTTTTTCCCAGAATTCTGCGGGTTTCGACGCCTCATGACGCAACGGCGTGACACAGAAATGTCACGTGTAATTCATCTATTATTAAGTGTATTTGCCTAGCTTCCAGTGAGGTTGTGTGCTGGCTGTGTGACGGATTATGAGAAGACTTTCCTATGTAATTGATTAAAACAAGTTGGAAAAATTAACAAGTATTAATTTAATTTACGCGTCTTTAACTTTTGTTTGCTTTTTTGTAAATGCCAGTAAAGCGGCAGAGAACCGTCAAGGGGCATCTTAGCGACAAAGGCAAACCGTCGGAGACGGCGGGACGCAAAGCCTCCGGTCCTGATTGAGTGACACAGATCGCCACGGGATAGCGGGGTTACCGAACTGAAGAAGGTAACGACGTGAAGGGTTTCGAATCTCCTGCGCTGGACCGCTTGTCCAAAATCAAAGCACGCCTTCAAAAAGAGGCTGATGCACGCATTGCGCATTATTACGAGCAGCTGAATAAAGAAAAGCTGTCACAGACAGCTGCCAATGATGCCACGCAAAGTGGACCTTCCAATCAAGATCTAAACGCGTCGGCTTTACCATTGCCGACCGATCCCAATCAGCCAGCCTTTTTGAATGCCATCAATATCAAGACAGCCTGGGCTGATTACACCGGGAAAGGTGTAACGGTTGGTGTGATCGATGATGGTTTCAATTATCTTCACGCCGATCTTGCAGGAAATTATAACACGGCCATCGATTACGACAGCCGCGACAAAGATGCGGATGCCTATTCCAGCACCGGGACCGACACACACGGCACCAAAGTCATGGGGGTTATCGGTGCGGCTGCCAATGGGACCGGAACCGTTGGTGTTGCCTATAACGCGGAGCTTGCTGGTTTCCGTATAGGGTTTGGGGCCAATGGCAATATTTTGGATGTGGCCGATGCCATAGACCGGTCCTGGAAAGTCAGCGATGTTGTCAATGCAAGCTGGGCTTATGAAACAGCCTTTCAAGACGGTTTCAAAAAATATGGCTATTCGCAAGCCGGCACCGCTTTGCAAAATGGCGTGTCACAAGGACGCGATGGTCTAGGGACGATCTTTGTTTTTGCGGCCGGTAACGAGCGTTCCAGCGGACAAAACGTCAATTACCACAATTTTGCCAATAGCCCGTACACGATTGCTGTGGGCGCGGTGGATGGAAACGGTGTTGTTGCATCTTATTCCAATCCTGGGGCCGCCTTGTTGGTATCGGCACCAGGCACCGTTCAGACGACATTGGCGACCGGCGGATATGGCAGTGGGTCGGGCACGTCATACGCGGCGCCGGTTGTGGCCGGTGTCACCGCCTTGATGCTCGAAGCAAACGCCGATCTCGGCTATCGCGATGTGCAAGAAATTTTGGCTTACTCAGCCAAATGGAACGATAGCGGAAGCAGCGGGTGGAAATTCAATGGCGCCACCACGTTCAACGGTGGCGGTTTCCATTTCAATCATAATTATGGATTTGGTCTGGTTGATGCAACGGCGGCTGTTCGTCTTGCTGAAACCTGGACGATGCAAAAGACCTATCAAAACCAAATTTCAACGTCGGTTTCTGCGACACTCAATCAAGCAATCACGGATGGCAATGCGGCGGGCATCACCAATAGCCTGAATGTGACGCAAGCCATCGATATCGACACGGTTCAAGTTGATCTTAGTATCACACATCCCCGCGTTGGTGATCTGACCATTATTTTGGAATCCCCAAGCGGTGCCCAAGCAATATTGGCGGATCGGCCAGGTGGAACCAGCTATGCCGGGAACAATATCAATTTCGTTTTCACCGCGAATAATTTCTGGGGCGAAAACGCTGCCGGTCAGTGGAAGATCAAAGTTATCGATAATGCGACCGGCCAAGTCGGGACGCTCAATAGCTGGAAGCTGATCATCAATGGTGATGCGGTCACCAATAATAACACCTATGTCTATACCAATGATTATGCAGCGTTGAATGATGCTGCGCGGCAAGTGTTGTCGGATACCAATGGGGGTATTGATACGATCAATGCGTCAGCGGTAAGCGGTAACAGCTTTATCAATTTGAATGCCGGTATGACCGGCACGCTGGCCGGAAAATCTTTTGTTATCGCGGCAGGGACAGTTATCGAGAATGTCTATCTTGGCGATGGCAACGATACGGTCATCGGCAACAGCGCCAACAATATTATATTCGGCGGTCGCGGCGACGATACGTTGGATGGCGGTGCTGGAATTGATACAGCAAAATATCTTGGGACGCTGGACAAATTCGATGTCTTGATTGTCGATAGCACCACTATTCGCGTTACCTTTAATGCCCTGGAAGGGATCAATGAAGGCAACGACCTTCTGAAGAATTTTGAACTTTATGATTTTGGTGGTGTCGTATACACCCACGAACAGTTGGTGGGAATCTACGGTGCGCCGGTTAATAATGCCCCCATTATTGCGGCACCGATTGCGGATCAGTCTGTGAACGAGAAGACGGCATGGAGCTTTGCGGTTCCGGTTGGTGCGTTTACGGATGCGGATGGCGATACGCTGGCGATATCGGCCACACTGGCTGACGGCTCAGCGTTACCAAACTGGTTGACATTCAACGCTGCAACCAAGACCTTTACCGGAACACCGGGTCAGGCTCAGGTTGGCAATATCGACATCAAGGTAACGGCCACTGATCCGTCTGGCGCCAAGGTCTCCGATACGTTCCGTCTGACCGTGAACAACGTTAATGATGCGCCAGTTGTTGCCGCTCCGATTGCCGATCAGTCTGTGAATGAAAAGACGGCGTGGAACTTTGCGGTTCCGGTTGGGGCGTTTACGGATGCGGACGGTGACACGCTGGTGATCTCTGCGACCTTGGCGGATGGCTCAGCCTTGCCAAGCTGGTTGACGTTCAACGCTGCGACCAAGACTTTCACCGGGACTCCTAGTCAAGCTCAGGTTGGTAACCTCGACATTAAAGTAACCGCGACTGATCCATCGGGTGCCAAAGTTTCTGACACGTTCCGTCTGACCGTAAATAATGTCAACGATGCACCCGTTGTTGCTGTACCGATTGCGGATCAATCTGTGAATGAGAAAGCGGCGTGGAGCTTTGCGGTTCCGGCTGGGGCGTTTACGGACGCTGATGGGGATACGCTGGCGATATCGGCCACACTGGCTGACGGCTCGGCGTTGCCAAGCTGGTTGACGTTCAATGCGGCGACCAAGACCTTTACAGGGACACCCGGTCAGGCTCAGGTTGGTAACCTCGACATTAAAGTAACGGCGACTGATCCATCGGGTGCCAAAGTTTCTGACACGTTCCGCTTGACGGTGAACAACGTCAACGATGCCCCGATCGTTGCGGCACCGATTGCGGATCAGTCTGTGAATGAGAAAGCGGCTTGGA
>JBBCIP010000081.1:0-4947 GCA_037189785.1 Alphaproteobacteria bacterium | reverse complement strand
TATGTGTAAGGCCGATATGGGAAAATCTTCCGCCAGCAAACCAAAGCTTGGAACGATTGCAGTCCAACCCCACCCGCTTGGTATAAATCCAAGGAGTGTCACCTTTAAGGCGTCCCCGGGTTCTGCGCCGTCCACATAAATCGGACCGGCAATCGGATTAATCAGGTCAAATCGAAGGGTGCTGAGATCATCGACTGTGGTGTGTGGCGTGATCTGCTTTGATGTTGCATCAATTTCCGTGAATTCCACGGTGTCGCCCGGTGCGATCGTTAACGCAGGGGTGCGCGCATTATCCCACGACATATGGTGGTGATGACCATGAATGGTGTGATTACAGCTCTTGATATTGGTATACATCAGCATTCACCCGACAAAATGCGTTACAACGTTTTACACTCGACGATCACCGCCAGATAAAGGTCAGAAATACCCGCATGTTTTCATCTTTTGAGGTGTTTTCAATACCATGCTCGACATAAAGCGGGGTGTGGATATGATCGCCGGCTTTAACTTCTACAATTTTACCATCAATTTCCATCTGCCCGGAACCACTGATGATATAATAATACTCATCAAATGTACCCTTTTCATTTTTGTTCTCGTGAGTGTGAACATGAACACCTTCGCTGGAGCCCGGTGGAATATCGTAAATCAAGAAGTTAGCCGGATAGGTTGCTTCCGAAAACGGAAAAAATTTGACATTAATTTTCCCTTTTCCTGAGTGAATGCCCTCTGCGGTGATGACATTTTCAAACTCGTTGTCTTTAGAAAACTCCTTCATTAACGGAGCCTCAGTGATAGTCGGCTTTGTAGCCCGGCCGCGCTTCGTTTCCATTCCTTGCGCAGGCGCTTGCGTCGGTGTGATCATAGACGTGATCCCGAGTGACATTGCCATAACCAACCCATCGCGGCGGCTTAGTTTCTTTTCCATGTCATGCTCCTTAGTCATTACTTTACAACACCAGTAAATGATACAGGGGTGCGAACACACTCGCACCCCTGCGATACATCTAGATCAGGTCATGTGAAATTCTCGTAAGCGTAGCATCACAAAAACCTCAATCAATAGCCTCTCCTATAATCAGAAGCTGTACTTAACCCGAGCCCCAAGGGTACGCGGCCGCCCCAAAAAGTGAACATCCGTCGGCTGCAAGCCGCTGGGTGACGTAATCTGACTGACCGCTGCGTTGTTTGTCAGGTTATTGGCGAACACACCAAACTCCCACGCGTCGGTCATATACGTCACACTGAGATTGACAAATTCTGACGATGGGATTTTACGACGCATCGGATTGGTTTCCCGGAATTCCGTGTAACTCGCACCGCGTGCCTGGAAGTCCGCTGAAAATTTCAAGTCTGCACTTCCCAATGGCACGATATAGTCTGCTGCAAGTGATACCATATATTTCGGGAAAAATGGAACACGGTCCCCATCAAGGGCACCAATATTGACAAGATCACCATCGGCTTCCGCTTTGGTATAAGACGCATTGGCTGCAAGCGTAAACTCATCTGTGAGATGGAAGCGTGTTTCAAGCTCAAGTCCGGTGCTTTTGACCTGCCCCGCATTCTCTGTGAAACGATAACCACACGATAAATTCTTGGTCGTTTGGACGTTCTTCCATTCGATGTAGAACGCTGACAGATTGAACGTAATGCGGCGATCCATAAATTCATTCTTGGTACCGACAGCATAGCTCCATAAATTATCGGGACCGAACGATGTGGGGCCTTCCGTACGGCCGATTGCCGCGAGATCAGCGGCACAGATGGTCACGGCAACCGGCTGGTTCACCCCACCATACCGGAAACCTTTCGCCGCTTCGGCATAAATCATCATGTCATCGGTTGGCTTATAAGATACGACAAAGCGTGGGTTAAAGCCGTTAGCTTTGGCCTTACCGGTGACAGCCAGAGGGCGACCAGGCCCTAAAGCGCCCGCGATACCACTGAAGTAAAGATCAAATTCCTGACGCCAGTTAAAGTAGCGCACACCGGCGGTGAATTCAAACTTGCCAAGCGTAACCGATCCTTCCCCAAAAAGCGCATATTGGCGTTCATCTATATTCTGTGTACCAGAAAATATGACGTCTGGACCAAAGGCCATATAGTCTGTTTGACTGTTAAAATTCGGATTGCCAATCAAGTTGCCGAATGCGGCATCAAAGCCCGGCGCATCAACCAATTGATAATAGTCACGTTTGCCTTTTTGGTAAAACCCGCCCATTGACCAATTGAAAATGCCTCCCGGTGCTGAAACCAGTCGAATTTCTTCTGAGAAATCTTTAAGACTATTATCCAAAACACCCAACGCGACATGACGAGGAAGGCCAAACAATGGACCTGAATGTTCGTATGTTAATTGCTGGGCAAATGACCGGTCTAGGTAAGATGTTGCCGATGTTAAGGTGGCAAAATCCAAGTCAAGTTCACCAGTTAGATTATAAATCTTGAGGTTATCGTCAAATCCTTCTGGAACAAGAGTAGTGTTTTTATATTTTCCAACATGCTGTAGTGTTGCATTGCTACCGTTCACATCAAGCTTGGCAAACGTTATACTTGCATCAAGAGTTATGATATCCGATGGCATCCAGCGCAAAGCCACCCGGGCTTGAGTGCTTTCGTCGCTGTTCGCGTTTGGCCTATTCATTTCGATGTTATCGATATAGCCTTCGTTTTTGCCTTGATAGCCACTGACCCGAATTGCCAAAGTATCTGATAATGGAAGATTGGCGATCCCGCGCAAACTATAATTCTCGCCGCCATGTTTGGTGGTCGACAGCAAGCCTTCGACCGATCCGGAAACACCATCGGTTGTCGGTTTTGCCGTGATATAGCGGATAGTCCCAGCCATCGAGCCCGCACCATACAGCGTGCCTTGCGGACCACGGATAACTTCAATCCGTTCGAGGTCAAATACGCGTATGTCGGGACTATAACCTTGCAATGACATCGGAATGTCATCTAGGTAAACGGCTGCCAATGGACGATCTTGAATATTACTTGCCGCACTCATGCCGGTCGTAAGGCCACGAATGTCGATGCGATTCACGCCCGGCGATTGTTCTGTGACATTGAGTGATGGAATGGTTCTGGAAAAGTCCTGAAGGCCGCCCAATCCTTTTGCATTCATATCGGCGGGATTAATGGCAGAAACAGCCATAGCGACATCTTGTGCCGACACGGCACTCTGACGGTTCGCGGTTACAATGACTTCTTCGAACGAAACGGCACGACTACTACCATCATCGGATGTTGTTGCCTGGCCTTGCGCACCGCCCGCTCCGAAAAGAAACACGGCTACGCTCGCCAATAATGATCTTTTTAGATTATCCTGCTTCATCTTATCCTCCCGGTTGGGGTCTTTGGTTTTAGCCAGTGAAATCTCAATGATTCCACTTTCTCTAAGACCGCCAGAGAGGCCCGTGTCACGCAGAAGCACATCTAATGCTTCACTCACAGTATATTGGCCTTTGAGGGGTTTTATCCCCGTTTTGCCGGCCAACTCATAAGGAAAAAGAACAAGAAACCCCGTCTGCCGGACGATAACATCCAGCGCTGATCCCAAAGTTTCTTCACGAATATTGAATTCGTATTTCTTTGTAAGATCTTTGGCAAAACTGGGCGCACTCAACCATATCCATACAGCAATGAATGTGCATGGAACAAATACCCACTTGACGCAGACCCTTCCTCCTATCGTTAGCGCGGCAAGCAGCATGTCACGAGATAATCTACTGCCGGTCTTACTGATAGGATGTCGGACGTTTTCAAACCCACAGTCGGGTTCCAGACTTTTTTTCATATTTTATTATTACTCACCGTCACTCTATGATCGGTTATGTATCCTCGCCCTAGTTCTCTCCTAGTTTTCGTACATAATACGGCTAAAACCACCGAGCATCATCAAGATGACGACGCATCGGCAAGTTTAACATGTTTACTATCGATACGCTTGACCTCAATATCAAAGTTGAGTTTCAGCGTTTCGAGCAAAGCGTCAACTTCTCCAACACGGAAATACCCAGCCACTTGTCTGTCGGCAAGAACAGGATCTTCGATTTCAATCTTAATGTCGGTATAGCGACTGATATCGGCAATGACTTCTCCCAAGGATTCGCCGGAATAGGCAAGCATGCCTTGCCGCCAAGCCAGCTTCCGTTTCAATTCCGGCTCGGGAAGTTGCGCTATTTCCTCGACACGCTCCGCAAACACGACTGTTTGACCGGGTGTTAACTCAGCCAAAGGCTGCCGGATCGGATGTGTATTCTCACCGGTAGCATGGAGTTGCGTCGGCGCTTCTTGCGGAGAGAGAACAACACGGCCTTCTTCGACCGTAACCTCAACGGCCTGTTGTGAACGCACCCGAACCGTAAATATAGTGCCAACCGCTTTAACGATGCCGGCTGGGGCATGAACCGAAAATGGCCGTTCCTTATTTTTGGCAACATCAAAATGCGCCTCGCCCATCGTCAACCGTACAACACGTTCGGTTTGCGAAAAGGCGATTTCCGCCCGACTGGCCGTATTGAGTTGAAGAATGGAGCCATCCGATAGCTTGATGGTGCGTTGTTCACCGACAGCTGTTTCAAAAATATCGGCTTGGTAAAGGTCTCGCGATTGCTGAATTTTATAGAAAACACCCAGCCCCACCGCCAAAATAAGCGACGCCGCCATGGCAAATACAGAACGGCGATTGAAAAATGCAGGCTTTGGTGACTCTGCAATCGGCGCCGCGGCGGCTATATCATTCAATTCCTCTAATATCTCTAGATCGCCCCATAGTGCCGATAACTCATCAAAAGCGATACGATGACGTTCGCTGCTATTCAGCCAACGCCGGAATGCCAAACGATCGTCCTCAGACACATGCTCGCGCCCCAATACAGTCAGCCAGGATGCGGCTTCGGTCTCGATGTCCTCGAGATTTGGCAAGACCACAATGTT
>JBBCIP010000080.1:0-6072 GCA_037189785.1 Alphaproteobacteria bacterium | reverse complement strand
GATCAATTCGATGGTGTCATCGATGCCATTGGCGCCTTCGATATCAAAGAACACACCGAGCTTGCCCTGTAGTTTAGCCGCTTCAATATCTGCGGCGCTGCCCACCAACATATACTGGTCGCTATGGGCTTTGATCCAGTGACGGAAATAAGCAATCTGTTTGAGATGTTGCTCGGCATTCATCTCACCAAAGCCGATATTCAGCGCGACAACGGAAAATCCGCTGTCCTTAACGCGCATCAGCTGCGGTAAAAAATCATCTTCCAGCCTGAGCGGCATACAAGCATGATTATCCCACGCAATGCAGTCAGCAATAATCGATTGAACGTTTTCATGATATTTATGTGTGGCTGTATTCATAAATAACTTCCATAACCTGCATCAAGTCGTGAGCCACGCCCACTATTCCCAACCGAACCAAGCCTGTTCCTTTTTGGTCATCGCCGGCGGATCTTTGAGAAAAACAGCGCGGTAGGTCAACGACGCCATCAAACTCGCCAAATGCTCGGGTGACCGGATGCGATTAACCAGGTCCGGATTCTTCCGCACATAATATTCATAAATCATGCTATCCGCCATAGACCCGAGTGAATACGCCATCAAAACTTCGGTATCTGCGTTGGGGCCGTTATCGCCCATGGCAGAATCTAGGTAACGCGCGAAACTATTGGTCCATTTTCGGTTTACCTGCTCCCATATCTCCCCGAATTCCGGTATTTCGTCGGATACCTGGATCATGCAACGCATCAATCCGGCATGTTTGTCGAAATGGCGTATTAAAACCAGAAATTGCGTTCGCAGGGTCAGATACAGATCGTCGCCCTTGGGCGAGGTCCGGGCATCAACCGTCATCCCATTCATGAAATCGGCCAAGACTTCACAGGTGATGGCTTTTAAATCTGGGAAGTAATGATAAAACAAACCAACCGCGACCGAGGCTTCTTTGGCCACATCGACAATCCGCATCTGCCGATAACCAACCCGTTCCAACAATACAAGCGCCGCGTCCTTCAAGCGCTCGCGTGTTTCCGCCGCTTGCTCCTTGCGACTTTTGCGCGGCTTTTCTGTGTTATTTATTAATCCCTTAGCTTCACTTTTCGGGACTGCGGATGATCGTTTTGATGTCTTTATGTGCTCCATAACCCTGGCCGTCTGTAATTCGAAACCCACCCAAATTCTTTTGCTGTCTTCTATCAACACATAAATTGAACATACTTTCAATGAATTTTAAGGCGCCGGTCAACTTTCTCCCTCGTAACCCGCTCGTGTTACCCACTATTTGTCAGCCGCGAGTGTCTGGGTAGGCCCATTCCCCACCCCGAAGCTTCTGCTCCCAAGCCTCCCAAACAGGATCACTTGACAAAACGCCACCGCTATGGTTGATTCAAATTTCATTGAAACTAGATTCACTAAATAAAACCACGGAGGATCCGAATGCGTGACTTCAAACCAACCAGTCTTCTCGGTTGCGTTGCCATGGCCATGGCTTTGACACCATTTGCCGCAAACGCCGCAGATAACGTTCCCTTCACCATTGATGAAATCGTGGTGACGGCTCAAAAGCGTTCAGAGTTACTGCAAGACGTGCCGATCGCCATCACCGCCATTCCGATGGACCGCATTGAAAAAATGGGCGCGGTCAGCTTCACCGACTATGCCCGGACCGTTCCTGGGTTATCCTTCATCGACCGTGGTCCTGGCCGGTCCTCGATCACAATCCGCGGCATCACCACCGGTGCCGACCAAGGCAAACAGGCACTCGTCGGCGTCTATTTCGACGATATGGCTGTGAGCGCCCCATCATTCCAACCGGATCTTAACCTATTCGACATCGAGCAGATTGAAATTCTGCGTGGCCCCCAAGGCACATTGTATGGCGCGGGCTCCATGGGCGGTGCTTTGAAGTTGACCTCGGCCAAACCGGACGCCACCGCTTTAGCCGCCAAAGTCGATGCCACTCTGTCAAGCACCCGCTACGGCGGTGAGAACTATGTTTTGAACGCCATGGTCAACGCCCCGATCGTCGATGACAAACTGGCGCTGCGCATTGTCGGCTATTACCGCGACTATAGCGGTTACATTGATAACGTCACCCTGAACCGCAAAAATGTGAACGACGAAGAAACCTACGGCGGTCGCGTCGCCCTGCGCGCAACCCCGACGGAAAATCTGACCATTACCGCCATGGCCATGTTCCAAGACACCAAGGTCGGCGGCACCCAAGAAGCCAATTTGTTGTTGGGAGAACTGGTGCAAAATCGGTCAATCGTTGAAGAACGCAATGACAAGTTCCAACAATATAACCTGACCATTGATTGGGACATCGGCGGTGCCGAATTGACCTCGTCGACCACCTATTTTGATCGTGACTTTGCCGAAGACCGCGATGTCAGCGCGATTCTTGGGGCCCCATCGATACAGGCCAATGCGCTACCGATCAAAACCTTCACCCAGGAATTCCGCCTGACCTCGACCGGTGATGGTCCACTGAAATGGTTGGTGGGTGCGTATTATACCCATCAAAAAGATCGACTGTTGCAACTCGTATCCTTCGCCCCACCGATCGACATGTTGTTGCTTGATAACAACATCGGCAACAAACTTGAACAAATCGCGTTCTTTGGTGAAGCGACATACGATATTACGCCGCGCTTCCACGCCACCGTCGGCTTACGCTGGTTCAGCGTCGATCAAACCTACAGCCGCTTCGCCACCGGCCCGATCGTCGGCGGCACTGACAGCGGCATAGGCGATGCCTCGGTGACAAAGATCAATCCGAAATTCGGCCTGTCCTTTGATATCACCGACGATGCACTTCTTTTCGTCCAAGCGTCACAAGGCTTCCGCGTCGGCGGCCCCAACAGCACCCTGCCGCCGGATCTAGACGGCACCGTAACCCCGAGCCAATATGGCCCAGATACGTTGTGGAACTATGAAATCGGCCTCAAGACATCGTGGCTCAACAACCGTTTGGTTGCCAATGCCTCGTTGTTCTATATCGATTGGACCGATATCCAAGTCGTGACCTTCCGCCAGGATGGCTTCTCCTATATCGGCAACGCCGGTGAAGCCAGCAGCAAGGGCGCCGAACTGGAATTAACGGCTTATCCGATCGAGGGCCTGGAACTGCGCGGCGCGTTCTCCTATACCGACGCTCAGCTTGAGAAAAATGTGCCCGGGATCGGCGGTGCCAAAGGCGACCGTATCCCCTTGGTTCCGCGCTATACCTGGAGCGGATCGGCCCGTTATTCCTTCCCGGTCAGCGATAATCTCGGCGGTTTTGCTCAATTCGACATCCAGCATATGGGCAGTTCCTACAACGCCTTTAACCGGGCGGCTGCCGACCTGCAACGGTCCTATAACATCGGCAGCTTGCGGGCTGGTATTGAAGCAGACCAATGGCAATTGACCGTGTTTGTGGATAACCTGTGGGACGAGCGTGCCGACCTGTTCCTCGATACGCTCCTGGGCGATGTTCGGGCCAACGTCAACCGTCCACGGACGATCGGCGTTAATGTTCGGGCTCAATTCTAAGCCGGTCGCCCAGCTTTAACCGACAGCGTCGTATCGCTGCTACAGTAGTAACAAGAAGATGGTGGTCATGCAGATGTCCAATGCGATTTGTCGCGCCCTGAGCGTTGCAGTTTGTGCCTTCATGACCGCCATTACCCCGGCGTCGAGTAATCCTGTTTTACCGGCACCGGAAACACCTGTTGCATCGGGGCGCGTTACCATCAATCCCGCTGACTTCGAGGCATGGTCCGACAAATTGTTCGGCCAAGCCTTGAACGACCACCAGTTTTCCGGACTTGCTGTTGCGGTGGTGCAAAACGGTCAACTGATCTTCAGCAAAGGCTACGGCTATGCCGATGCCGTCAGCAAAAAACCGATGGACCCGGCCCTGACCGAAGTGCGGATCGGCTCGGTGACCAAGGTATTCACAGCCACCGCCATCGCCCAATTGTTGGAACGCGGGAAAATTGCCTCGCTCGATGACCCGGCCAACAAATATTTAAAGCGCGTGCAATTACCGCAAGCGTTCGGTCAAGACATCACCTTGTGGCACCTGTTGACCCACACTGCCGGATTTGAAGACAAAGCTTACGGCATGGCCAATGATAAAACGCCGCAAGTCCCAGTTTCTTCCGAAGACATCAAGCGTTACATGCCGGCCATCGTCCGCGCCCCCGGCAGCATGGCCGTTTATTCCAATTACAGCACCGCCCTCCTCGGTATCATTATCGAGGATGTGAGCGGGCAAACGGTGCAAGACTTTTTCGCCGATAATATTCTAAAACCGCTCGGCATGACCAAGTCGCGGCTAAGCTATGATATCACGCCGTCGCCTAATCTCGGCCAACCATATGCGTTCTTCCCGAACGGCGAACCCCAAGCGGTGCATTATGTCGGCGTCCATCCGTTGATCGCACCCGCCGGATCGATGACCACCACGGCCCACGACATGAGCAAATTCATGATGGCCAATCTTGCCGCAGGAACGGCCACAGATAACCCCATTCTGTCACCCGAAACCTATGCCCTGCTGCACGGCCGCAAAATGGGCAACAACCCATCGGTCACCGGCTTCGGCATGAAATTCATCAACGGTGAATGGAACGGTGAGAAGTATTTTGGCCATGGCGGCGGCTGGCCGGGATTCCAGACCGTTATGGAGATGTTCCCCGATAGCAATGTCGGTGTCTTTATTTCGATCATGGGCGGTGATCCGTTGATTGGTCTTGGCGAACAACTGAGAAGTCTGGTCGCTAAAACACGCCTCGCACCGAATGCTGATATATCCGTCAAACGCTCCATGCAATTGACCGATGCCCGCAGCATGTTGTTCAAACATCTGTTGGGAGATTACAACCGCCCAGCTCTGGTCGATCCTGTGGACAGCACACCGTTTCTCGGTACCTACTGGCGCGAACGGCGCACCTTCACAACCATAGAAGCCTTCTTTCAATTGCTGAGTGCGGGCACCAGTGTATTGACGGTGGAACCCGGCGCCCAAGGCGGCCTCAAGATGAACGGCGTTGATGGTTACGTGGCTGTGGGCCCCAATGACTTCCTAAAACCCGGCTATGGTCCAACGTTGGATGGTGACCCGAACGCGGTTGAACTGTTTGCTTTTAACCGCGACACCGCAGCCCCTCAACACGCCCGATCAGCCGCCCCGCTTCTCAGCGTCGATCTTTGGACCCGAACCAGCGACTTCTGGAATCCCAAAGTCATCTCTCAGGCCATCGTGCTGTTGTTCTTGGGCTCCCTCACCGGTATCCTTGCCATCTTCTGGCCAAAGAAAGATCAAGGCGGCGGGCCCAATAACCAGGCGCGCGTTGCCAAGTGGCTGCCTGTTCTTTTCAGCCTGGCCATCCTCGCGATTCCATTATCGCTCATGGCCGGATATGCCGATGGCGACGGTTTGATGTATGCGTTGTTGCTTGGCCAACCGACCCGCTTCATCGTGATGATCTTGTCCGCGAACGTGGCGGCAGTGATTGCCTTGGCGATGGTGATCTATACGGTTCTGGGATGGCGCAATAAATTATGGGGCCACGGTGGCCGCGCTGTTGCGCGTCGCATCCACTTCTCTCTGCTCACCATGATCGCCGTTGCGATCATTCCGTGCCTGGCCTTTGTAAATCTGATCGGCGTCAACCTACCATGACCGCAGCACCTTCAGCATCCCTCACCTTCTCCTCGGTCTATGTTACCATGCCTGATGGCGTGCGCTTGGCCGTCGACATCTGGTTACCGCAATCCGACAAACCGGCACCGACGGTGTTGTTGTCGACCCGGTACTGGCGCTCGTTTGCGTTGCATAAAGACGATCCGCGACTTCAAGGCATTTATGCCTTGGCCCGCGACTTTACGGATCATGGCTATGCGGTCGTCAATGTCGATAGTCGTGGCTCGGGCGTCTCCTTCGGAACACGGTGCGCTGAATGGTCCGATGAGGAAACCGATGATCTCGGCACTGTGATTGATTGGATTGCCAATCAAACATGGTCCGACGGACGGGTCGTGAGCACGGGTTTTTCTTATGGTGGCAATACCGCATTCCTTGCT
>JBBCIP010000079.1:0-19182 GCA_037189785.1 Alphaproteobacteria bacterium | reverse complement strand
TCAGCGACTACTAAAAGGCAGCAAAATCTTGGCGATTGCTAAATCCAACAAAGCACCCACACAGCGCAAGCCACGGGCGAAAACGATCAAATCCCTGCCGCCAGATGACAATGGCGTGGTTGCTGATCCAGCGTCCCCCTTCGGCGCGCCCAAACGGCTGGCTGATGGCGGCACCAAAACAACATTGGTGCAACGCGTTCACGAAACTCTTTTGGAAGGTCTGGACGAGGGTATTTTCCGTCCCGGGCAAAGAATTAAAGCAGCAGAACTGGCGAAGCGGCTGGGACTAAGTCGCGCCCCGGTACGGGAGGCCTTGCACGTTCTGGCCGGCCAAGGGTTGGTCGAACTGCTCCCCGACAAGGGGGCCGTCATGCGCCAGCTTAGCCTTGACGACTTGATGCAAATATACGAAGTGAGCGGCGCGATTGTCACGATCGGCGTCACCCAAGCCGCACGCCGCATAGAAGAAAATGATAACAAAAGTCGGGTAGCCGCCGCTATTGCGCGCATCAAGGCTACGGCCGATGAGCCGCCATCCTATAAATTCTATTTTGTCCTAAACGACTTTCATTACCTGCTCAATCAAATCGCCGAAAAGCCTTATGTGGATAGGCTTTTGGGAATTTTGAATATCGAATATTGGAATCGCTTCCTGGCTGAAGCCATCGACTTACAGACATATATCCCAGGCTATATTGCAAATTACTGCCGCCTCGGCGAAGCGATATTGGCCGGTGACGTCAGATCGGCAGAAGCCATTATGGCAACGCACATCGAATGGTCGATTGCCCTTATTCGCAATACCAAGAAAACCTATCTCTAAAGATTTTCAGTCCGTGCTTGGGCAATGATTGCGGCGAAACCATCGACCACTTCAGCAGTGGAGATTGTTGAAGCGGCTGACCCAATGTCGATTTCGACCATTGTATAATCCGGCACCTGGCAAGCGTTGAAGGATGACGATAACCAAATGCCCGTGCGTTCCGCGATATCTGCATGAGCGGCTTCGGTACGCGCAACCGATCCAGGCAGGAACATGTGAAAACTATTCACTTGCGGCGTATCATCCGCAATGATGACACCATCAATCTTGCGTAACGCATCGGCGATATCTTTTGCCCGCGCGCAATACTCCGGCAGGCGCGGCAGATTCCGGTCAAGGCCATCAAGCGCCGCCAGCACCATCGGATAACTCATCGGCAGCACCGCCCCGAGCCGGGTCTGCCATACTCTGGCAGCGGCAATGAAGTCGGTCGTACCGGCCAGAATGCACCCTGCTAATCCACCAAGCCCTTTATACAAAGACACATAGGTTGAATCGAATAAAGCGGCAATTTCGGCATGCGGCTTGTCATAAAAAACGGCGGCCTCCCAAAGACGAGCGCCATCCATATGCAGCGGAACGGATCGACTACGGCACCACTCGGAAATCGCGCATAAATCTTGCCAGGACAGCAATCGAAAGCCCGCACGACGTAATGGTAATTCGACCGTCACCGCCCCTGGTACTTCTGCCATACGTTCGAGATCAGCGACGGTGAATGGCGCAAAATCCGATCCCAATGGAATTTCGATAATTTGATGCAAGCGCGGCAACGGTTCTTTCTCGTCGATACGAAAATGACTTTTAGGATGCAGCGCAACGGTGGGACGGCCGCTATCTTCTGTCCACAAACGTAAGGCGATTTGTTGTGCCGCCACACCTTTGGACATAAAAACCGCGGCCTCCTGCCCCAACAAAGCGGCCACTTTTTCTTCAAGACGCTGGAGCACGACACCCGTGCCGAAACTATCGGACGGTTCTAACGCTTCTGGCATATTCGCCCAACGCAACAGTGACTCTTTCACATTGATCAAGCCGCCGCGCACCAAAGTCCGTGCACAATTGGCCCGAATTTGATCATAACGCCCCCGTATGCCATACATGTTGCAATCTCCTTATACGGCGGAAAATGGCGTATCCATTCCCTGGTGGCAAGCGCAAAAAATCCTGAGTCAGCACAAAAAAATCAATCGAAATAATAATTTTATAGTTTTGTCGCCACGGCATCAGCCGCACGTTCAAAATTCCAATTACAATCGGAGACTTAAATACAAAAAAAGAATTTCATAAAAAATATAGCAATTAAAGGTAGTGATGAAAGATCATCAAAGCTGCTGCTGGAGCGACACAAAAAAGCCATATGCTGCGTAAAAACCCACATAGGGCACCTTCCCCATATGCGCCAGTCGTTTGACTGCCTGAACGCTCCATTGACCATTTTTCATACACGGAGTAGGCTTTCGCCCATAGAAATTACATTTTAATATGCTCTGGGATGGGGGCTGTCATGGCGGCAGTCGAAGTTAGCATGGCTGGCGAAGTTAGTATGGCTGGCGAAGCCGAAAAAACCGTAACGGATTTTGGAAAGTGGGCAAACACGGTTTGCACCGTTTGCGGCCCATTGGAAGCGACCGCGACTCCGCAACAACCTTTTGCGGGTTCGATTGATCTTCGACGCGTCGCCGACGTCCCGCTGATTAAGCATAAAGCCAGCATTGACCGCTTACATTGGGACCGCAGGCATATTGCAGAAGTCCAATCCCCCTTTTGCTACGTTATTCTGCAATTGTCGGAAAACCGTTTAAAGGTCAGCCAAGACCATCATGAGGTGGCTTTGGGCGCTGGTGACTGGACGATGATTGATTCCTTACGCCCAGCATTTTTTGAATTTGAAAAGGGATTTGACATTTTAGCAGTCAACATTCCACGTGAATTGTTGGCAACGCGCGCACATAACCAAGACATCCCCTTGGCGACCTTTATGAGCGGCACACATGGCGCTAGCGCTTTATTCAGCAATTTTGCGCGTAGCCTTTATAGCCATGCACCATCACTGCATCCGGAAGACGTAAGGCATCGCGAAAATATTTTGGATCTGCTGTTTTCTGCATTGCCAGGCCCGTTTGACCTGAGAGACCGGCGTCGGGAGCGGTTGTTGGAACGAATTCAGCGGTATATCGACATCAATCTGAACGATCCGGACCTTTCCGCACAAACCATTGCCGATACCGTTGGGGTGTCATTACGGCATCTTTACCGTATGTTTTCCGATCAAGGGCAAAGCTTAGGGGAATGGATACGTCAACGACGTTTGGAACGGGCGCGATGCGACCTGGGCGACCCACAGTTTCGCGGTAATAGTATCTTGGACATCGCCCTAAGCTGGGGCTTTAACGACGCCGCTCATTTCAGCCGTAGCTTCCGCGAAACCTTTGGGCTTTCTCCCCGTGAGTATCGCCGTCAAACCCAAACCGACAGCTAAATTGGCAGTATGCGGCAAGTTTTCGACCATAGAAAACAAGTAACTATCTGATTAATCACTTATTATAACAGGCTACGGGGTACAGAACACCAGGAAGCCTGCCAACTCATGCGTATTGTTTTAGATGATACAGTCCTGTTTTTCGACGTCGAGGGCATGAAGCTTGCCCCCACCGGTACGGATATGCGGGAAAAACCGACCTTAATCCTTTTGCATGGCGGTCCTGGTTTTGACCATTCAGGCTTCAAACCGCAATTCTCCACCCTCAGCAATTTCGCACAAATCATTTATCTCGACCATCGCGGTCAAGGACGGAGCGATGTTAGTCCCCCTGATCGCATGACCTTGGCCCAATGGGGCGATGACGTGAAAACGTTTTGCGATCTTTTGGATATTCAAAAGCCCTTTGTTTATGGCGTGTCCTTTGGCGGAATGGTGGCGCAGTCCTATGCTATCCGTCATCCTAATCACGCATCCGGTATTATTCTGGACAGTACCGGTCCCCGGATGCGCCTGGATCTGACATACGAGGCCTTTGAACGCCTTGGTGGCCCAGAAGCGCGCGATGCCGCAGAGGCGTTCTGGACTAATCCGGAAAGCACGGATGCCTGGAACGATTATCTCAAATCCTGTTACACGCTCTATAACTCGACCCCACAAGACCCCGATGCCAAACACCGCAGTATTATTCGCCGCTCGGTGATTGATCATTTCTTCACCACAGATGGGGAAGGCTGGCGCTATGATTTCCGTAACCAATTGAGCCGGATTACGGCACCTGTTCTGGTTCTCAGCGGCACGGAAGACCCGATAACCCCGCCCGGTTTATCGGATGAAATCATGGCAAGTCTTTCTAAAGGCATCGGCACGCTTGCCAGCATCGACGGCGCTGGCCATGGTGTGTATCGTGATAAACCGGCTGAAGCATTCGCTTTGGTCCGCGACTTTATAACGACTGCCATGCAAACAGAAAAAGGGGTCTCACAATGACTTTACCAAAAAATTCTAATCCCGCTGCCCAAGCTGCATTTGAAGCCGCTGTCAAAGCGCAATGCGCCCATTTCACCAACAGCTTTGATGCCGGTGACACAGACGGTTTGGTCGATGGATACTATACCGACACCCCCGTCATGATTGGCCCCGATATGCCGGTCGTCATCGGTCGCCCTGCGATCAAAGACGTGTTCAAAGGGATGCGAGGCAGCGGTATCGTTAAATTGAAGATCGAACCCGTTCATTGCACGGTCGATGCCGATCTTGGCTATGAAATCGGACGAGCAACACTGACCATTAAACAAGGCGACAGCAATGTTGTTCAACCTGCCCGTTATATCATAACCTGGCGCAATACCAGCGATGGCTGGCGCGCTGAAACAGACTTCTTCGCCATGGGGGAGATCTAGTCCCATGACCAGCGATATATTCTATTGGAGTGCTACAGAATTGGTTGCCGCCTACCGGCAGAAAAAACTGTCTCCGGTAGAGTATATGCATATGTTGCTGGAGCGGATCGAGACACTCAATCCGCTCATCAATGCGTTTTTTTACGTGGATCACGAGGGTGCAAAACGGGCCGCACAAGCATCCGAAAGTCGGTGGCTTCATGGCAATCCGATGGGACCGTTGGACGGGGTCCCGTTCTCCGCCAAGGACCATATTCTGACCATCGACATGCCGAGCGTTTGGGGAGTAAAGGGCATCGATCCTGCCGGACCGTGGCTGATCGATGCCCCGATCATCGCCCGTTTGAAAGAAGCCGGCGCGATTTTGATCGGCAAGACCACGCAGCCGGAACTTGCGATGTTTTGTTCCGGCGTCAGCGGGCTTTATGGTATTACCCGCAACCCCTGGGATTTATCAAAAAGTCCCGGCGGATCATCAAGTGGCGCGGCCGCAGCTTTGGCCGCCGGACTTGGCCCCATTGCCCTTGGCAGCGATGGCGGTGGGTCCATTCGTATTCCTGCGGCTTACACCGGCGTCGTCGGCCACAAACCGACATTCGGTCGCATCCCATTTTTCCCACCATTCGGACCCGGCGTTGTTTATGGGCCAATGACCCGCTGTGTCGAAGACCTCGGCACGATCATGACGATCGTTACCCAAGCGGACTGGCGCGACATTTACGCTCTGCCCCCCGAGACCCGCGATTATGCAGCCGAGATCAAGCGCGATTTGACCGGGCTCCGCATAGCGTATAGCGAGAACTTCGGCTACGGCACGGAAACAAGCCCCGAAGTCAGCGCACTGACACGCGCGGCACTTGAAACATTGAAAAACCTTGGCGCCACGGTTGAAGAAATACCGCCATTTTTTGATTTCAATGTCTATAACGCCTTAGGTCCCAGCATATTCCCGGCATTGCGGATGATGACGGCAGCCGTTGGTGTATCGGCAGAAAACCTGCTACCGGAAATACAAGCAGCCATGGCAAAAAGTACCGGGACGACACTGGATGATTTCTTTATCGCAAAGGGTGTCGAAACCCAAGCACGCTTAACAATCGCCGCGGCATTCAGTAATTTTGATTTTCTGGTGACGCCGACCATGCCGACCGTCGCCTATGAAGCCGATCGTTGCTTTCCAAAAAATGCGCCGTTGAACGATTATGATTACAGCTTCGATCACAATCCATTTACATGGCCATTCAACTTAACGCTACAGCCCGCCACATCTGTTCCTTGCGGTTTGACAGCACAGGGACTGCCGGTGGGATTACAAATCGTCGGCCAACGGGGAGATGACATCGGTTGCCTTGCCGCGGCTTACGCATACGAGAACGCCAGACCACACAGTGATCCCTGGCCAATATTGAGATCCTGACTAAAAAAGACAACGTTATAATCAACGCCCATTACTGCGGAGGGGCCCCATGGCACACACTCGATTATTGAAAACCGTTTCTATATTAAGTTTGAGTTTGATTGCGCCTGCAATTGCACCCACGATTGCAATCGCGCAAGAAACATCGTCTTCATCATTCGAAGAAATCATCGTCACGGCGGAACGCCGGGCCGTGAGCTTGCAAAGAACCGCCGTATCCGTTGCTGCTTTAACGCAAGAACAACTGGACGCGTCGTCGACACAAACGACATTCGATCTTCAATTCCGCACCCCTGGACTTGCCTTCAAAACGAATGCGTTTCTGGGGCAGCCATACATTCGTGGAGTCGGTAGCGATATCATCAGCGCCGGCGCCGATGCAACGGTGGCAACATTCATCGACGACGTGTATCAATCACGGGCCGCCGGGTCCATTCTGGATTTTTATGATGTCGAACGCGTTGAAGTGTTGAAAGGTCCGCAAAGCACGCTGTTCGGCCGGAACGTGACGGGTGGCGCGATCCGCATTTTCTCAAAACAGCCCCAAGATGTTTTATCGCTTGAAGCCGACGCCCAAGATGGAAACTATGATAAATTAAGACTGCGGGCCGCCATCAATGCTCCGGTCGTCGAGGATAAAGTTTTCGTCCGCTTTGCCGGGTTACGGTCCAGCCGCGACGGATATGTCAAAAACTTAGCCAATAACACCCGATTGGACGATGAAGATTTTTGGGCTGGTCGCGGCCAGGTTTTGGTCAAAGCCTCCGAAGATTTTGAAATTCTGATCAGCGGCGACATCAGCCGTGAACGCAGCTCGCGGCTGCTTGGCAATAAGCCGGAAGTCGGTTGTTGCTCCAGCTTAGGCCTAGGTTTAATACCGGGAGTGGTAGGATCGACCTCTCCAAATCCGCGCGAAGTTTATCATGACACAGATGACTTGGCCGCGGTCAATTCCAAGGGACTATCCGGCAAGCTCACATGGGATAGCGGCCCCGTGGCCATCACGTCCATCACGGCCATTCGTAAGATCGATTTCTTGCAACGGCTTGATCTTGATGCGACCGATCTGCCCGCTGTTACCAACAGTCCAACCGAAGATTCCAAGACATTCACCCAAGACTTTCAATTTGCATCGGAAAAAACCGGCAAATTTGAATGGTTGGCCGGATTGTTTTATCTACATGAAGACGTGACGCAAGCGCTCGACATTGAATCCGTTCTGTTGTCCATCACAAGTCGCCCAAAAGGAACGGTTAAAACGGAAGCCTATGCCGCCTATGGTCAAGCATCCTATTACTTCACCCCGCAATGGCGGGTTACGGCCGGAATTCGCTATTCCCATGAGAATCGGAAAATTGACTTCCAGCAAATAGACACAGCGGTCGACGGAGATGGCAACCTATTAACAAGCATCATAAACAGCAGTGGCGATAAATCATGGACATCATGGACACCGAAATTCGGCATCGAATATTTCCATTCCGACGATTTGCTGGTTTATGTTTCTGCCTCACGTGGTTTCAAGGCCGGCGGGTTCAATACCAACTCCGTCCAACCCGCATTTGACCCGGAAAGTTTGTGGGCGTTTGAAGCCGGCTTCAAATCGACTATCCTTGACGGTAAAGCCCGCTTTAATATGTCGGCGTTTTGGTATGACTACAAAGATATCCAACTTTTAACTCTAGCATCCGATGCCCCTGTCGGCGCCTTCCCGATCGTCATTAATGCTGCTGCTGCTACGGTCAAAGGTGTGGAAGCAGAATTATGGGCAAAAATCACCAACGGTCTTGATATCGACGCCAGCGTCGCCATTTTGGACGCCACCTTCGATACATTCGATTCTATCGACCCGAACAACCCAGGAAACAATCCGAACCGCGCCGGTCAACGCATGCCGCAAGCCCCCAAAGCCTCGGCGCATATCGGTGTTCAATATAGCTGGGATGTGTTTGACGCCGGGAACATTACCCTGCGTGGCGAATGGCGCTATCAATCCGGTGTGTTTTTCAATAGCTTTGCCGATCCTGTCGTACACCAAGAAGCCTATAGCTTATTCAATGCCCGCGTCACCTTTAACAGCAAGGATGATGGTTGGTATATCGCCGCCTACGGTCGGAACTTAGGTGACAAACTTTATGCATCCAACAAGATCCGCCAAGACCCATTGGTCGGTAACTTGATCAATTGGGGTGCGCCGCGCACCTACGGCTTGGAAGTTGGTATTAAACTGCAATAAGGGGCCAGAGATGTCGTCATTGCCGAGTTTGGGTTTAGATCATCTTGTCGTTCTGGTTGACAACCTGGACTCGGCAGCGGCGACCTATGAAGCTTTTGGCTTCACCGTTGCCCCCGAAATGCGGCACCCGTTTGGAACCGCCAATCGCTTGGTTACTTTGGACGGCAATTTCATCGAACTCGTTGGCGTCGTTGATCCTGATCATTTGACCGGTCCCGGACCGTTGATTGCGGATCGTTTGGCAACAGCCGGGTCAGGGCCATTCGGTGTTGCCATAATCAGCAATGATGCTGCAACGGATCATGAGCTCTTACAGGATCGCGGGCTCAATCCAGGCGCTATCGGTGATGGTAAACGTGAAGTGCCCCATCCGAACGGCACCACCATAGAAGCGCGCTTCAGCACTATTTTATTGCCCAATCCTCCTGGTGTGCCGTTCATTTGGTTTCTCGCCCAGCAGCATGTGCCGGAAGCGGTGTGGATTTCAGAATGGCAATCACATCGCAATGGGGCCGCCGTGATGACGGCTATTCAGGTTTATGCCGAAGATCCGAACAGCCTGTTGTCATTCCTCACCCGTCTCTATGGCGCTAAGGCCGCCCAAGAGAGCCCCGGCAGCGCAACGGTCACAACACCGCGCGGTCGCATTGAAGTGCTATCGAAACAAGCTGTGAGAGACCGCTTCGGCGACATGGTCGCCCCACTGACAGAACAGACCCAAGTCGTTGGTGCGACGATTGCAACATCATCCTTGTCGATCGTCGGAGCCCTACCCCATGCCCAGAAAGAAACTGGGCGCGTGATTATCCCGGCCCAGTTCGCGTATGGTCTCGCGCTCGAATTTATTGTCGATTAAAAATATTCTCCGTTAAAGTCCGGCAAAGGCTTTACGAATGCCGCGCGCTTCTAAACGCGGCAGGACTTCGTCGCGGAAATACGGAAACTCTTTGACATAATCGACAAAGCATAATGTGGTGCCGGCGAAACCGGCCTTTGCCAGACTTTCCAAGCCGTCTGCAACATCATCCGGTGTCCCGATTAAGGGGAAACCGCCGTGGCCTGCCGCCATCCGGTTCCGCAACATTTGCAGCAGTTCCGGTGGAAACGATTGCGCATTGGCAAATAAGATTTCGATCATCCGATCTGTGGTTTTCCAATCGGCCATGTCTTGGGCATAGTATTGGTGATAGTCCTCCGCCTCCTTCCGGGTCGGGCGGCAGACCACATAGCAATAGGTCAAAACCTCAGGGTCGCGACCGTGACTTTTGCCTTGGTCCTTCAACGTTGCAATTTCTTTGACCGAGGCCTTCAAATCAATGGCCGGTGTAAACAAATAGTCGGCATTGCGCGTGGCAAAGTCGCGCCCTTCTTTTGATCCGGCAGCATTGACGATCGGGATCGTTCCTCGCATTGGATGCGGGCGGCTGAAAACGTTCTTTAGAGTATAAAACTTACCATCCCAATCAAAAGACTCGTCCTGCCCCCACAGCTTGCTGATGATGCTGAACCATTCCTGGCCTTGGGCATAACGTGTTTCATGATCATCGGGCAAAGTATGGCCAAGGGCTTCGTACTCGGGTCTGTTCCAGCCACAGACAATATTCAAGCCAACACGCCCGCCGCTGAACTGATCAATCGTTGCCAACTGCTTGGCCACCACCACCGGATGGTTGAATGCCGTGTGTACGGTCGCAAAGACAGAAATACGTTTGGTATGCGCCAACAATCCGCAGGCCCAGGTGATGGTTTCCAGCACATCGTCATGAAACCCGCATTCCCCTTGCGTCCCGACCCAGCGTGCAACCGGCAGCAAAAAATCCAATCCGGCCTCGTCCGTCAACTTCGCAAGCGCGATATTATTCTCCCAAGAATTGACCCATTTTTCCGGCACATTGGTGATCGCCAATCCGTTCGAACAATTGGCCGAAAAAATACCTAATTTAAACTGCTCCCGATCATACATAGGATTTGTATAACCGTTGGGATTTGTATAACCGTTGGGATTTGCATGACCACTTGATTGAGATTGCGCGTGCGACATAGACGCCTCCGACCAGACGATGACCCTGAGCCACGATTATAATCACACTTTCAATAGACTTTTTATTGATATTTATCAGTTTGCGCTGATCGCCCGATTCCAATTATCAATATATGAGAATTCTAAGCCGTCATTAAATTCTCAACTTTCTTTCTGATGCCGCGCTTCTCAAGCCTAGGCAGAACCTCGTCGCAGAAATACGGTAGTTCTTTTACATAATCGACAAAACTAAGTGTGGTGCCGCTGAAACCCGTTGCGACCAGACGCTCCAGTCCATCGGCCACATCGTCGGGCGTGCCGACCAATGGATAACCGCCATGACCCGCCGCAATCCGATCCCGCAAAAGCTTAATCATATCAGGAGGAAAGGATTGAGCGTGTTCGAACATCAAGGCGATCAAGTTATCGACAGCCGCCCAATCGGCCATATCCTGCGCATAATAGTGATGGAACTCTTCGGCTTCGCGACGGGTCGGGCGACACACCACATAGGCAAACGTCAACATTTCTGCAGTACGCCCGATAGAATTTGCTTGCTCACGCAGGGAGACAATCTCTTTCTTTGAGACATCCAAATCCAGCGCGGGCGTGAACAGAAAATCAGCATTTTTAGTTGCAAATGCTCGCCCTTCTTTTGAGCCCGCCGCATTAATAATAGGCACGGTTCCATTAACCGGCTTGGGCAGACCATAAACTTTTTGGAGCTTGAAAAATTCGCCATCCCAATCAAATGGCTCGTCTTCCGCCCAAAGCTTTTGAATAATATCGAACCATTCCTGACCATAGCGATAGCGTGTTGGATGATCCGATGGTAAAGCCACGCCAAAAGCATCATATTCCGGTTTGTTCCATCCACACACCACATTCAACCCGGCACGACCATGACCAATTTGGTCGACCGTCGCCATTTGTTTGGCAATGGCCACCGGATGATTGAAGCCGGTGTGAATAGTCGCAAACACAGAAATACGTTTGGTCGCTGCCAACAAACCGGCAGTCCATGTCATTGTTTCTAAAACACTGCTTTGGAAACTCGTTTCACCGCCATAGCCGATCCAACGAGCGATCGGCAGCATAAAATCCAAACCGGCTTGATCGGCTATTTGCACGAGCTTGAGATTATTATCCCACGAACTGACCCAACGATCGGGAATTTTAGTAACCGCCATGCCGCCAGAACAATTAGCCCCAAACAGACCAAGCTTAAACTGGTGCGGATCATGCATGCAGTTGGTAGATGAAGACATATCAATTCATCCTTTTCTGACACTGGCTTTTTGACACTGCTTTTCTGACACCCGCAGCTATGGGCTCGGGATATTTATAATAAAAAATTATATGTAAATTACACGAAAAATCCATTTTAATTATAAAATAATGGATGCTTGTTTTTTGTCATAACAGCCACCAAAATACGTTTTATTTCATAAAAATACTGAGGGCTATCGATGGCTAATCGCGGCAAATCTTCTTCTCGGAAACCTCCAAATCCCGTAGCCGAGTTGGAAAAATCAGAAAAATCTGAAAACTATCAAGGTCTTGATAGACGCTGGCATCTAGCGCAGAACGAACATGAGGTCGCCGTCGCCGAATTTGAATACGCTTTGATTCGCGCCTGGGAGGCCTTTGCCCGCTGGCAGAGTGAATGCCTTGCCGCCATCACCGGCCTTGAGATGAACGGGAATGATAATGCCATTCTTCACATTATCCGCCTCAAAGATCGCCCCAAAGGCATCAAGGAAGTGGCGCGACTCATGAACAGGGACGATCTTCCCAATATTCAATATTCGTTACGGAAACTGTCTCAGGCCAAATTGATCGAACGGGCCGGTCCCAGCAACAAACGCAAAGGGACGACCTATCAAGTCAGTGAAAAGGGCCGGGTCATCACCGATCAATATGCCCTGTTGCGCAGCAAGCTATTGATCGGTTTTACCAAGTCGGTCGGAACACTGGAACAGGATTTGGAACAAGCAAGCCTGAACCTGGATCTGATGGCCGGCATATACGAACAATCGTCGCGAATTGCAGCTACACACCGCCAACCGTTAGACTAACTTTGATCCAGCGCTTCACAGTGCCAAGGCCGACCAATTTTGCATGATGTAATCGGCACTGCGGTCGGCCAAAGCCGCTATGGTGAATGTTGGGTTACTGGCCCCGGACGTCGGGAATAATCCGCTGCCCGCAATGAATAAATTACGCACGTCATGGGTTTTCCCATAGGAGTCAGCTACCGATTTTTTCGGATCAAGGCCCATCACAGTTCCCCCCATCATATGGGCAGTTGCCTGTGGGGGTGACCAACTTTCCGTTGCGCCAGCCGCTTTCATGATCGCCTTCCCTTGTTTCACTAAATAATCGGCAAGCGCCATCGCATCTTTATCTAACTCATGAACCACGCGGGCGCGGGCCATTCCATACTGATCTTTTTGCTCGGCGAGTTCGACCCGATTATCAAAATGAGGAATTTCTTCGCCCATAGCCAACATATACCCTAACCCTCGCGCGGCTCGTTTCATGAACGCATCCAGTTCATCACCGATCAAATCGGATCGGCCAATCGCAAACCCGGCAATGTCGTTGGGCTTAACGGCAGGGGCCACCAACCATTGATAACTACCAAATGTGCCGGAGCGCAGATCTTTTTGATAATGATCTTGGGAAATCAACGATGCCGACGACACCCCCATATGATTTTCCATATCTTCATCAAACATACCGAAGATATTGATCAGCATATGAGTCATGAAATAACGACCGACCGTAGCGCTGGAATTGGCGAGCCCTTGGGGCCTCTGGTCTGTTGCTGAATTTAAAAGCAGCCGTGGCGTTTGCACCGGATTAGCAGCAACGATCACCAACCGAGCCTGCACCGTTTGCCGCGCGTTGTCCTGAATGTATTCCACCCCGTCGGCCAAGCCCGACTTGTCTGTGAGAATACGGAGAACGGTGCTGTTGGCTTGAAAAACAGCACCATGGCCCTCGGCGTCGGGGATCAACGCGGTCAGCGGATTTCCACCCAAGGCATAGATCGGACAGCCCGCATCACACCAACCATCGTAAATACACGGCGGACGGCCATTATACTCAACAGAATTAATCGCCGCCGGCACCGGTGCTGTCTGAATACCCAAAGCATCAAACCCACGCTTGAGAACATCCGCTTGGCGAAAGGTTTTAAGCGCTGGCATGGGATAAGGATCACCGTCGGGACGCCAGACCTCTGCAGCGGCATCACCCGACAACCCGATTTCTTTTTGCATACGATCATAATGTGAACGCAGATCGGCATAACTGATCGGCCAATCAAGGCCGCGCCCATAACGGCTGGCCATTTTAAAATCATCTTCTTGCAACCGCGGCCACGTTCCATAATGGTGCAACGCCGCGCCGCCCAATCCCCAACCGGCATTGAAATTATGCCCGAACGGATTTTTTCCCGTCGTCTCAACAATCTCACCGCCCCATTTCAGGCGTCTGGTCCATATTTGCGAACTGGTCAAATCGCCCATATTCCATTCAGGACCACTATCCAAAACCAGCACCCGCAAGCCTTGCTCTGCAAGTCGTTTCGCCAACAATGAACCGGCAAATCCGGCCCCGACGATCACGACATCTTGTTGATTTATAGTTGTCATGATCGTCACCAGGCTTCTGTCGGGTCGATGTGACCCATGTATGGAATATTGAGCTTTTCAAACCCTTTCATCGTACCATAGACCACATCGACCGCATCGGCCCGCACGACAAAATAAAATAATGGGGCCGGGACAGGACTGCTCCAGCCCACAGGATTAGCGCTCATCATCGCTTTCACAAATTCCACGGCTTGGCGTTGATCAAGAGAGGCAAACGATTTTTTGTGAACGGACTGCACCGCATCATTCAAAGCCTTCAAACCGGATCTATAAAAATCAAGATAGGGAGGCGGAACATCAAGATAACGCAAAATCAGCAAACTATCAGCGTGGGGACGATTTAATTGTGCCGCAAGGAAATGTACCAATCCGCTTTCAGCCGCATCGGTGACAAGAACAGAGCCGAATTTTTCGATCAGCAATGCCTCCGCTTCCGAAAACGGATCCACCGGCACATTTTTTGCGCGTGCTTCATGCGGCCACAGCATTTGATCAATACCGCCAACAGACGCTGCGATCAAAAAAGCACTCGACGCTTCAAGAAGCCGGCGACGCGACAGTGTGGCGCGCATCATCCTGTCCGAGATATGCATGACTTTGCTCCCGTTATATACGTTTATTGTATAATTTTATTGTAAGAATTAAACGTATTTCTATGGCATATCCTCTTATAATATGAGAGCTTAGAAACTACTCCGATTCAGCAACAGATTTTTCTCGAGAGGTAGGTTGACACTATGACGCCTCGCACCCATTCACTCGAAAAAGCGTTCACCCTGTTGACGGCTGTTGCAGAAAGTCGCGGCAAACAGTCGCTGTCTGTTTTGGCTGAACGCGTTAACTTGCCGCTGTCGACCGCCCATCGTTTGGTCTCGACACTCGAAGGGCTTGGTCTGGTCGTGCGGGAGAAAAAGGGCCACTACTTTATTGGTCCTGTCGTCACCGACTTGATGCGCAACATCAGCCCCCATGATGTGATGGCACGTGTCAGCCGCCCGTTTCTGCGCGACCTTGCAAAGCGTTTTCGTATGACCGTGCATCTTGCTGTTTACGAAGGGGAAATGGTGACCTATCTGGCCAAAGAAATCGGCGGGCGCAATACGGTTAAAACGACCGAAGGATCCCAACTCGAAGCCTATTGTTCCGGTGTCGGTAAAGTCTTGTTGGCGCATCTGCCGGAACGGGAACGGGAACGCTATCTGTCCGAAGGGCCATTTGTAAGATTGACCGACAACACCATCACCGACCCAGCTGCTTTGCGCGACGAATTGCATCGCATCATCCGCCGCGGCTACGCCATCGACGACGGCGAAATCCTTGAAACCTTGAAATGCGTTGCCGTTCCTTTGAAAAATCAACATGGTCGAACCTGTGCCGCCTTATCAATTTCTGGTCGCGCAGAAGAATTCACGCAAACCTTTATTCGCAATACCGTCACTATTTTAAAAGAAACCGGTCGCGACATGAGTGACCGACTTTATCCTTCGGTCAGTGGTTTGTAAGTCTTACCGGGGCGGCGTAGCCCCAAATCATCCAAATGCTCTGCTAAAAAACTCATACGATCTTGGCCCCAAAATATTTGGTCGCCGATCACAAAACTGGGAACGCCGATGACGCCCCGTGTCTCTGCATCCTGCCAATGATCCGTCAGTTTTTGCTGGTTCTGAGGATCATCCACAGCTGTGCACAAGGCATCCGCATCAAGTCCGATCTGTTCAGCAATCGATCGCAAAACATCCAGATCGCCGATATCTTTGCCTTCGCCCCATTCGGCTTCCATCACGGCAATGGTATAGGCTTTCAATAATCCGGCTTGCTGCGCCAAGAACGATCCCGCGCCCGCACGGGTCGGATCGGTATGAATGGGCGGCGGCACAAACGCTATGTTCATCCGCCGGGCCCAGCGCGATACGTCCTGCCGTGTCAGCGGTACTTTCTTTTTTGCCCGCTCAGGATCGGAACGCCCGTTCCAACCACCAAGCGCCCGCCACTGAATGGTCACATCATAAGCGTCAAACAGATCAAACATATGCTTGGACGCCAAATAGCAATACGGGCTGCGATAATTGAAATAGACGAATAAGTCCATATCCCAATCACCTTCACTCTTTGACGGCGAGGTTCACACGCCCCAATTGTTCAACCGTCAAACGAACGGATACCCCCGGCCGCAAAGCTTCGGCCGCCGTAGCGCCACCCGCCATGATAACCCATCCGGCGTCGAGCGTCATACCGGCATCGGCCGCAATCCGCGACGCCTTCATCAGTGATCGCGCGGGGTGGCCCAAAATTGCAGCGGATGATCCGATTTGCACAGGACGCCCATCGAATTCCATAATCATACCGAGATTGCTGATATCGACATCCGGTTTATTCCATGGGCCGATGACAAAACCGGATGATGAACTGTTATCCGCCACCACATCCGGTAAATTGAATTTAAAATTCTGGTAGCGGCTATCAATGACTTCGACCGCAGGGGCTACGGCTTCGACCGCAGCCATCGCTTCGACCAATGTCACCATACCACTTAGTGGCCGTTTCAACAGAAATGCTATTTCAGGTTCAATGCGCGGGTGCACATAGTTCGTGATATCGATGACATCGGCATCTTCGAGACGCATACCATCCGTAAGTCGTCCCCAAATGATATCACTCAATCCCATCTGGATCATCTTGGCGCGGCTGGTGAAACCCATTTTCAAGCCAACCAGCTTCTCTCCGCGCGCCACACGGCGGGCGATCGATAACGCCTGGACCTCATAGGCTTGATCCAATGTCAGATCATGACCGCTGAGGGATAACTGTTGAATGGATCTGGCCGTGCGGGCCGCTTCATCGACGATTTCCGCAACTTTCGCTAAATCGCTCATGCGGCATCTCCTTGACCGAACATCGCGCGCACGGATCCAAGCCCATTGATACGCAATTCATAAACGCCACCGGCCGCAGCCGGAACCATAGGGCCAAGCGCGCCGGATAAAATCACATCCCCAGCTTTGAGCGGACGGCCCATTGCAACCATTTTGCGGGCAAGCCATAACGACGACGTCAGCGGATGGCCAAGGCAGGCAGCCCCTGCCCCAACCGACACCGGCTCGCCGCGATGCTCCATCACCATGCCACAGGACCACAAATCAAAATCGGATAAGGATCGCGGTGTCGCCCCCAACACATACAACGCCGACGACGCGTTATCGGCAATGGTATCCAAAATGCCGATTTTCCAATTGGCGATACGACTATCGACAACTTCGATCGCCGGTAAGGCATAGGCAATCGACTGCACCAAATCGACCTGGGTTAGAGTGTCTCGATCAAGATCACGGTCAAGCACAAAGGCAATCTCGCCTTCGACCTTTGGCTGCATCAAGCGCTGAAAGGCAATGTCTTCACTGTCGGAAATAGCCATATCGGCAAACAACACGCCGTAATCAGGCTGATCGACGCCCAACTGCGCTTGTACAGACTTTGCCGTCAAACCGATTTTATACCCGGCAATGCGACGCCCCTGTTTTACCCAGTGATCCGTATTCACATTTTGAATAGCATACCCCAAATCCACATCGCCACGCGGCAAAGCGTCGCTTAAGGGGGCAATTGCTTGTCTCGTTTCGCCCGCGTCGCGTAAACTTTGGGCCGCTGTGTCTATTGTCTTTTGATCTACTGCCATGCTGTGTCCCGATTAAAGTTTGACACAAATATTTCTGAGTTCTGTGTAGAACTCAAGCCCATGCACACCGCCTTCACGGCCAATCCCCGATTGTTTCGCACCACCAAACGCTGTGCGCAGGTCGCGCAAGAACCAACTATTGATCCAACAAATGCCGACCTCGATCTGCGCCCCGACCCTGTGCGCCCGCGATAAGTTTTCGGTCCACACTGAACAGGCCAAGCCATAGGGCGTGTCATTGGCCCGGGCCACGACTTCATCTTCATCATCAAACGGCGTGATATGACAGCAGGGCCCAAAAATTTCTTCGCGCATAATCGCGCTGTCGTCACCAAGGCCGGTCCAAATGGTCGGCTGCACCCAAGATCCGCCTTTCAAGTCTGACGGCATATCCGGCACACCACCGCCGGTGACGATAGTCGCCCCCGCGGCGCGGGCCTTTTCATAATACGACAACACCTTACGTTGATGTTCGGCGCTGACCAAAGGCCCCATGCTGGTCTTGCCATCATCCGGACGCCCCAACACCAAAGCTTCCGCACCCTTTTTCAAGCGCGCAACAAATTCATCAAAGATTGGGCGTTCCACAAACACCCGCTCGGTCCCTAAACAAACTTGCCCGCAATTGGCAAAGACCGAGCGCATGGTGCCTTCAATCGCCTTATCCATATCGCAGTCGGCAAACACAATGGCCGGGTTCTTACCGCCAAGCTCGAACGATACAGCACGCACGCCATTGGCGGCGGCTTTCATGATCGCCGCGCCGGTCCGCGTTTCACCCGTGAAGGTAATGGCATCAACCCCGGGATGCTCGGTCAGATAAGCGCCGGCACTGTCCGGACCGAATCCGTGCACGACGTTATAAACGCCCGGCGGAACCCCGGCGTCGTTCATCACCTGCCCCAACAGCGCCGCGGTTGTCGGCGTATCTTCGGATGGTTTGACGACAACGGTATTACCACACGCCAAAGCGGGCCCGACCTTCCAGGTCATCAGCAACAACGGCAAATTCCATGGGCAGATAACACCGATCACGCCCTTGGGCGCGCGCACACCATAATTGACCGCCTGCTTACCATCGGGCGTATCCATAATAAAGGTTTCGGTGGCGACGTTTTTGACCAGATCGGCAAAAATTTTGAAATTCGCGGCCCCCCGTGGAATATCGATATGACTCGCCAAGGACTTCGGCTTACCGGTATCCCGACATTCTGCTTCTAAAAATTCATCGAACCGCGCTGTGATGCCATCCGCAACCTTATGCAGCATCTGCATCCGATCAGCGACCGTCATGCGGGCCCATGGCCCCTTTAACGCTGCCCGCGCTGCAGACACGGCGGCATCGATTTCGGCCTGCTTCCCTTCAGCAATCGTGCCGATCACAGATCCATCAACGGGATTGATATTATTGAACGTTAATCCAGACGATCCGGCTGTATAGGCCCCATTGATGAAATGCAGAACAT
>JBBCIP010000078.1:0-4608 GCA_037189785.1 Alphaproteobacteria bacterium | reverse complement strand
CCACCGGATCAAGTCCGGTGGTGACGCGTTAACACTATGCCGTTCCCACATCGTCATTGTCGGGCCTGACCCGGCAATCCATTTTTGTCGCCGGTGTGCATGTGGCGCTATGGACCACCGGGTCAAGCCCTGTCATGACATTGGGAGAGTGGATCAGTACCCTGTGATAGTGCGACGTAAGCGCCGCATCTGCGCGCAAAATTCGTCGCGGGTGAGAACGGTATCGGTGGGGTCGTCCTTGCCGACGTCGTGGGTCAAGATCGCCGTCTCGGTATCGCGCATCGCGGCTTTGAATGCCGGGTGCTCAGCCAAAGCGTCATAGGCCTTGGTCAGTAATGTTTGATACTCATCCCCAAAACGATCAAGGCGGCGGCCTTGCCACCACAGCCCTGTGGTTTGCCAGTGCTGGGTTTGACCTTGGGCTTTGGCGTCTTCGCCGATCAGCTGACAGACGCTGCGTTGGGTTTGCGGGTCGGAAAATTTCAGACCTTGCAAAAACCCTTCCATGCTGGCGCAGGGCACGTCATCGACCATGAAAGCGCGGGGTTCGAAATTGCTCAGATCCCCACCCGGATAGGGCCGCTTCCAACTGATGTCGATAACAAGGGGTTTGGTCATTATGGTCTGCTGAAGCCCAGCACGTCGGCCATGCTGTAATGGCCGGCTGTTTTGCCATGGCTCCACAGCGCGGCATGAACGGCGCCGCGGGCGAAGATCGATCGATCACCGGCTTTATGGCTCAATTCGATGCGTTCGTTATCGGCGGCGAAAATCACCGTGTGGTCGCCGACAACATTTCCGCCGCGCAATGTGGCAAATCCGATATTGCCGCGTGTGCGCGCGCCGGTGATCCCGTCGCGCACCCGATCGGCGACTGCATCCAGGGATACGCCACGACCGGCAGCGGCAGCTTTACCCAGGGCCAAAGCCGTGCCGGATGGTGCATCGACTTTCATGCGGTGATGCATCTCCAACACTTCGATATCGAAATCCGGATTGAGCCGTCGCGCCACGTCTTCGGTCAGGGCCAACAATAAATTGACGCCGAGCGAAAAATTGGCCGCTTGCACGATCACGGTTTTGGCTGCGGTGGCTTGCAATAAAGCATCTTCTTCGCCGCTCAATCCGGTGGTGCCGACAATCAGCGCCGTGCCGGTTTCGGCGGCGAGTTTGGCGTGATAAATCGTTGCTGCCGGGGCGGTGAAATCAATCACGGCGTCGGATTGCGCAAACAAGGCGGCGGGATCGCTACCGACCATCAAGCCGGTGTCCACGCCGCTCACAGGGTCCAGGATGGCTTTGCCAAGCAGTGGGCTTTGACCGTGTTCCGTACCGCCAGCCAAGACGGCGTTGCCTTGGGCCAAGACTTCTTGCACCAAGGCGCGACCCATACGGCCGCCGCAACCGAGAATACCGATCCGCGTCTTGGTCATGGTGATGTCTCCTTGATCTTTCGCCCAGAGCTCTTGTCGTGATCCCTTGGCCGACGTTTATTTGATTTGTGTTTACTGCATTTGCGGGGGGCTGTCATCCTGGCAGGGCCGCCAAGTGGCGTCTAGTCAGGCGGCGCGCGGGCCCCATAAAATGATACCGGCCCCAACCAAAGCCACACAGGAGCCGATCACATCCCAGCGGTCTGGCATTTGCCGTTCCACAGTCCATAACCATAAAATGGAAGCAACGATATAAACGCCGCCATAAGCCGCGTAAGCGCGTCCGGCGTGCTCGCTGTCGATCCGGGTTAAGGCAAACGCGAAAATGGCCAAGCTGATCATGCCGGGGATCAGCCACAACGGGGTTTTATCAAGCTTGAGCCAAGCCCAAAAAGCAAAACAGCCGGCGATTTCGCCCAAGGCGGCGACGATATACCACCAGGCTGTTGTCATGGATTACCCTTTTTCCGTCAGATCTTCCCAGAATTCCCGCACCCGACCGAAAAAGCTTTTGCATTCGGGACTGGTTTCCTCGCCGCCTTCGTCGGCAAAGGCGCGCAGCAATTCTTTTTGCTTCTTGGTCAGATTGACCGGCGTCTCGACCATGGTTTCGACCACCATGTCACCGCGTTGGGCTGAATTCAACACAGCCATGCCCTTGCCTTTGATGCGGAACTGACGACCGGTTTGGCTCCCGGCCGGGATCGAGACTTTGCTGCGGCCGCCGTCGATGGTCGGAATTTCCACCTCACCACCCAAAGTCGCGGCGACCATGGTGATCGGTACGCGGCAATAAATATGCGGTCCATCGCGTTTGAACAAACGATGCGGCTTCACCGATAGGAAAATATAAAGATCGCCGTTGGGGCCGCCGCGGCCCCCGGCTTCGCCTTCGCCCGATAAGCGAATGCGCGTGCCGTCATCGACACCGGCGGGAATTTTGACTTGCAGCGTTTTTTCTTTGCGGACGCGGCCGTGGCCATTGCAGCTTTTGCAGGGATTGCTGATCACTTGCCCGTTGCCGTGACAGGTCGGGCAGGTCCGCTCGACCATGAAAAACCCTTGTTGCGAACGCACTTTGCCGTGGCCGTTGCACATGCCGCAGGTTTTGGGCTCGGACCCGGCGGCGGCGCCAGATCCATGACAATCTTCGCAGGATGCGGATGTTGGAATGGTGATGGTCGAGCTGCGGCCGTTGTGGGCATCTTCGAGTGTGATGTCCATATCGTAGCGGAGATCGGATCCGCGGATGCTGCGATCGCCACCGCGCTTGCGGCCGCCGCCACCGCCCATGAAATCGCCGAACAGATCGTCGAAAATATCGGAGAACGATCCTTCGGAAAATCCAAAGCCGCCGCCGCCGCGTCCGCCACCACCGCCGTTTTCAAACGCGGCATGGCCGAACCGATCATAGGCGGCACGTTTGTCGCCGTCTTTTAGAACGTCATAGGCTTCGTTGATTTCTTTGAATTTTACTTCTGCAGCTTGGTCGCCGGGATTGCGGTCGGGATGAAATTGCATCGCCAGTTTGCGGAATGCTTTTTTGATTTCATCGCCGGATGAAGTGCGCACGATCCCCAGCATTTCATAATAACATGTTTTCGTCATGGTCTTGCAGTCCAAGCCTGCGGCCGTCCACCGCTTAATTTAAATACCAACAGCTATTCTAAAACACAGCCATTTAAAAACACACTGTGCCGCACGGGTTTCTATCGCCCGGCGGCACAGCGTAGCTATTTCACGTCAAGGAGGACATCGTCGCCCTATGAACGCTTATTATTGTCGTCCACTTCTTCGAAGTCGGCATCGACCACATTCGGATCGCCACCTTGGCTTGCGCCCGTATCCTGAGCGCCGGCATCAGCGTCGCCGCCTTCGCTTTGTGATTTATACAAAGCTTCGCCAAGTTTCATCGAGACTTGTGCCAAAGCTTCGGTCTTTTGACGGATATCGTCCAAGCTATCGCCGGCCAAAGCACTCCGCAATGCGGTCACGGCCTCTTGGGCGGCTTGTTTGTCGGCGGCAGGGGCCTTGTCGCCAAGATCCGTCAGTGTTTTCTCGGTTTGATGGGCCAAAGCTTCGCCTTGGTTTTTCGCTTCAACCAATTCACGCCGGGCTTTATCGTCGGCGGCATTGGCTTCGGCGTCTTTCACCATCTTTTCGATTTCGGCATCACTCAGGCCACCCGAGGCTTGAATGCGGATCTGCTGTTCTTTGCCGGTGCCTTTGTCTTTGGCCGAGACGTTGACGATGCCGTTGGCGTCGATGTCGAACGTGACCTCGATTTGCGGTACGCCCCGTGGTGCGCCCGGAATACCGACCAAGTCAAATTGACCAAGCAATTTGTTGTCGGCGGCCATTTCGCGTTCGCCTTGGAACACGCGGATCGTCACGGCGGTTTGATTGTCTTCGGCGGTCGAGAACACTTGCGATTTCTTGGTCGGGATCGTCGTGTTGCGATCGATCAAGCGTGTGAACACGCCGCCCAAGGTTTCGATGCCCAAGGACAATGGGGTTACGTCCAGCAACAGAACGTCTTTCACGTCGCCTTGCAGAACACCGGCTTGGATCGCTGCGCCCAAAGCCACCACTTCGTCGGGGTTCACGCCTTTGTGCGGTTCGCGACCAAAGAAGTTTTTCACCGTTTCGACAACTTTCGGCATGCGGGTCATACCACCCACAAGCACAACTTCGTCGATTTCACCGGCACTCAGACCGGCATCTTTCAAAGCGGCCTTACAAGGGTCGATGGTGCGTTGGATCAGATCCTCAACCAGCGCTTCGAATTTGGCGCGGGTCAGTTTCATGGTCAAATGCTTGGGACCGCTTTGGTCGGCGGTGATGAACGGCAAGTTGACTTCGGTTTGTTGTGCGCTCGACAATTCGATCTTGGCTTTTTCAGCGGCTTCTTTCAGACGCTGCAAGGCCAAGGTATCGTTCCGGAGATCGATACCTTGTTCTTTCTTGAATTCATCGGCCAGGTAATTGACCAACCGCATGTCGAAATCTTCCCCACCGAGGAAGGTATCGCCGTTGGTGGATTTCACTTCGAACACACCGTCGCCGATCTCAAGGATCGAAATATCGAAGGTCCCGCCGCCCAAGTCATAAACGGCGATGGTTTTGTTGCCGCCTTGCTTGTCGAGACCATAAGCCAAGGCCGCAGCCGTCGGTT
>JBBCIP010000077.1:0-2867 GCA_037189785.1 Alphaproteobacteria bacterium | reverse complement strand
GGCCCATATATTTCATTGTGGCAGTGCGAACGCGGCAGGCACATCGGCTATTATAAACTCCGGCTGGGGTTTTCAGTCTAGATTTCAATCTAGACGAACAGGGTCGATTTGGCCAGTCACGGCATTGTGACGCCACTCTATTTTGGGGGTGTGTATCTTCCAGAATTCGCAGCTGGGAGATGTGCACACTATACGAGTGTGTTTATATATTATTGCTACTTTTGAGTGAGTTGTGGCCGAGATGAGGTGCGCATCGTTGAATGCACTTAGTCCCAGCTTGCTCAATCCACAAAGTCTGCCCCATTTATTTGCCAGTACTCTGCGGTCTGCATATGCTTCGGACATGATTTAAGGACAGACAGATGTGCTATATTCGTAATATTGCGTTTAGTATTATTATTCTGCTTATGACCACGAGGCCGATTCTTGGACAAGAAGTGCCGGTTGAGGTCGGTGTTCGCCCGCTCTACCTGATCGACAAGATGAAAGACGGCCCGCTGAAACGAAAGCTTCAGGCTTGCGCTGGTCTGCCGGTCAAACGAACTCTGTTCTCGATTGGGCATCGCGGTGCGTCGTTGCAATTTCCTGAACATACGGTCGAATCAAACCTTGCTGCTGCATGGCAGGGCGCAGGGGTTCTGGAGTGCGACGTGACCTTTACCGCTGACAAGGAGCTCGTCTGCCGTCATGCACAAAATGACTTGCACACAACGACGAATATCGTTGTGACCGAATTGGCTGCGAAATGTACGAAGCCTTTCACACCTGCCTTCGGCGACACGCCAGCTTCAGCAGAATGCCGCACCTCAGATATCACATTGGCCGAATTCCGTACCCTGATCCCTAAGATGGACGGCTTTAACAGAACTGCGATGACGGCAGAGGCGTATCTTTCCGGAACAGCAGTTTGGCGCACGGATCTTTACGCAATCCAGCCCGCACGTCTGATGACACATAAGGAATCGATTGCGCTCTTTCGTTCGCTCGGCGCGAAGTTTACACCCGAATTGAAGACGCCGGTGGTTGAAATGCCCTTTAATGGATTCTCCCGCGAGGATTACGCCCAAAAGCTGATTAATGAATATAAGGAAGCCGGGGTGCCGCCATCGGACGTCTTTCCTCAAAGCTTCGATATCGAAGATGTGCGCTATTGGCTTAAAGTCGAGCCGGACTATGGTGCGCAGGCCGTCTATCTGATCGATAACCAAAGTATTCCCGGCTTCAATGGCATGGATCCCACGACTTGGGGATGGGAGCCGACGGCGCTGAAGGCCGAAGGCATTAATTATGTCGCACCGGCGATCCCCTTGCTGTTAACTATCGATGAAGCGGGTAAGATCGCACCGTCAGCTTTGGCAATCGGTCTAAAAGAGGCCGGTATCAAGATCATTACGTGGTCATTTGAACGATCGGGGCCATTGACCGACGGTGGCGGTTGGTATTTCCACACTGTTTCAGGTCTGGTCAGCGGTGGCGGTGACTATTACGAAGTGCTGGACGTGCTAGCCCAAAAGGTTGGTGTGATTGGCGTTTTCAGTGATTGGCCGGCTACTGTTAGTTATTATGCAAGTTGCATGGGCCTCAAATAACATGGGCCTCAAATAATAGAGTGAAGAGATCGATCATCGTTTTGGCAAGGGCCTGAACATTCCTGCCGATTTCGATGGTTTGGTCTTGGCGACGACTAGAATGCAGCGGTGATTCGACGCAAATTGAGCGTCTGACATTGTTATCGCAAACCATACAAGTGACGACCCGGCGCTCCTATTTACAGCGTTGGGCTGCTTCCCACACCGCGCTGGCCGCTGCAAGGTCTTCGAAAGCTGTGCCGACGGACTTGAAAATCGTGATGCTGTCGTCATGTATCCGCCCGGTTGCGCTGCCGTCGATTAGTTGTGACAATTCTGCTTTGATCGAACCGGCATTCAGCCGTCCTTCCTGAATCGGGATCAGCAGATCGCCCGCTTCGGCCAATACGCCTTCGCGTGTGTCGACATAGATGTCGCCTGCAGTCATTAGATCACTGTCGGCTTCCCGTGTATTCGGTCTGAATGCTCCGACAAGATCGACATGTGTTCCGGCTGAAATCCAGTCATTATGAAGTATGGGATCGCGGGCACTTGTCGCACAGCTGACGATGTCCGCATCGGATACGGCGTCGGCAAGATTTTCGGCGACCATAATTGTAACATGCGGGAGCAGCGTTCGGAGTTCAACCACGAGCGCCACCGCATTGCGGGTTTGCCGGCTATGGATTTGGACGGATGTTAACGGGAACTTGGCGCAATAGGCCAACACGATGTGGCGTGCTTGAGGACCGGACCCAAGCATCACCAGACGTTCTGAATCCGCTCTGGCCAAAAAGGTTGCGGCGAGTACCGAGGCTGCCGCCGTTCGGCGACGGGTGACTTCGGTGCCGTCAAGGAGTGCGATTGGTGCCCCCGTTTGTCGATCAAGCAATAAAATGCTGGCCTGAATAGCAGGCCGACCGGCATCGGGATTGCCAGGGAAAAGTGTCGCAATCTTCACGCCGACAAAGCGATTGTTCCAGCATGGCATGACGCCCAAAAGGCCAGGTACTCCTTGCTCTGGTGCGCCTTCTTCCAGAACGTATCCGGATCTTGGCGGACAGTGATGGGATACGAGAAAAGCTTGCCGCAATACCGAGATTGCATGAGCGTAAGGTAGGTTGGCGGCGACATCCTCGGCACTGAAAACCTTCATATTTCTCTCCCTTTTGTGGTGCCTGTTTGCACTGGGTAATCGATATGCTGAAAAATAATTAAATTAATGTCAATAATATAATATTGACATGTCATTTATAAAAAGACACAGTGTTTTTAGATTTTCCGGAGAGAAGATATATG
>JBBCIP010000076.1:0-9553 GCA_037189785.1 Alphaproteobacteria bacterium | reverse complement strand
GCCCGAGCTGACCTTTGCAGCACGGCAAATGTCATCGGTCGATGTACCGTGTACGCCTTTGCGGGCAAAGCACTTTAGCGCCCCCCGGATGATCGCATCCCGCTGTTTTTCCGCATTTTTCGGATCTGCCTTCCGCATTTTTTTCTCCTATCACTCCGGGACGCATACTAGCCACGCTATCGCGCTTGAAAAAGGGCCTTGACAAAAATGATCTCGACATTCTTAATTCGGGCGCTCATTATATAAAAAATGAACAACACAGATCAAGAGGATTGGGAGATGAGAGTGATCAGCACAGAGAGTTTTGACATTCCTGCCAGGTCGGGATTCGGGCCGGGATTCAGGCCGGGATTTCAGGGTCGACTTCGGCTCGTGCTCGCCACGACGACGCTCCTGTCGATGGCCTCCTGGGCGACGCGGCTGCATGCGCAGGATGTGCCCGAAGCGTTCGAAGAAATCATAGTCACAGCTCAGAAGCGCGCCGAATCCGTGCGAGACGTCCCGCAGTCGCTCGTTGTCGTGACGGGAGAGGCGCTATCCAGTCAGGGCGTGCAAAAGCTTGAAGATATGACCGCGCAGTTCCCCGGCGTTTCGAGCTATAGCTTCGGTGGTGCCGGCCAGACGCAGATCAACATCCGTGGCATAACGGTCGGCTTCGACACCGCCTCGACCGTCGCCACCTATGTTGATGACATTCCATTCGGATCGGGATCAGCCTATTCGGGGCTCTCACAGATCGGCCTGGAGCTTGGCAGTTTCGACGTCCAGCGCATGGAACTGCTACGGGGACCACAGGGAACGCTCTATGGGGCGAGCGCACTCGGCGGACTCCTCAAATATGTATTGACTCCGCCACAACTGGACACTCTCACCGGCACGCTGCAGCTCGAAGGGTCGGCGAATGATCAGAGCGAGGCTTACGCCATTCGCGGTGCACTCAACGCCCCCATAGTCTCCGACAAGCTGGCTGTGCGGATCAGCGGACTGCACGCTTATGACGGCGGCATGGTCGATAACGTCGCCCGCAATGAAACGAACATTGACCATTACGACAAGCAGGTCGGCCGCATATCGGTGGCCTTCGCGCCGACAGAGCAGTTGACGCTCCGTGCAACGGCGTTACTCCAACGCCTAGACCGCCATGGTTCGAGCGAGGTCTATTATGGGATCACCACGGGCCGACCGATATACGGCGACTGGAAGAATTTCCAGCCAAATGCCTCGCGCTTCCGCCAGAAGGCCGAGCTTTTCTCGTTTGGCGGTGACTATGATCTCGATTTTGCGAGCCTCCAGATGACAGTGGGACGGCAGCGCTTGATCAATGGCTATTTACAGGACGTGAGTGAGGCCTATCCTGCGGTCTTTGGGGCATTTCTTCCGATAGATGCAGCATTAATCACCTCGCGTCTCACACTTCACAAGACCACGGCGGAAATCCGCCTGGCGTCAAGCGGGGACCAGAAACTCGACTATATCGTCGGGCTTTATTACACCGACGAAGACCTGGGCAAATTTCAGATGATTAGCGGTTCGTTCAATGGCGAGCCTTTACCGGTCGACCTCGGCGTGATCGACATCCCTGCGACCTATCGTGAATATGCCGGTTACGCCAACGCGACCTATCATTTCACCGATCGCCTAGATGCAACGCTTGGGGTTCGCATCAGCCGCAATGAGCAGAGCTTCAAACAAACGGGCAGCGGCCTGATCGGCGTATCAAACCCTGGCTCCTCAGCAAATGATACCGTAACGACCTATATGAGCACGGTCCGCTACCGTTTTTCTCCTGATAACATGTTCTATGCACGGGCAGCGAGTGGCTATCGTCCCGGCGGTCCAAATCTTGTCATGTTCGATCTGGTCACTGGTGACTCTATGGGTGCAACCGCATTCAAGAACGACACGCTTTGGAATTACGAACTCGGACTCAAGCTCCGGCCGTTTCCATGGCTGACAACCGACGTTTCTGCGTTCCGCATCGATTGGAAAGATATTCAACTCCCCTCGATCGTCAACGGTATTGGCGTATTCGCCAACGGCGGAACCGCACGGAGCGAGGGCGTGGAATTCGCGCTCACTGCTCGGCCCGTTCCCGCCTGGACGACCAATCTGTCGGGTGCGTGGATGAAATCCCGACTCACCGAGGCGGCGCCTGACGTAAGCGGTGAGGACGGAGAACGGCTACCGAATTCTCCGCGCTGGTCCCTTAATGCCTCCACCGACTACGAACTGTTCAACAACGGCACCCTCTCAGCCTCTCTTGGTGCGAGCTGGAAATATACCGGACCGCGCACCGCCAGCTTTGATGCTTCAGCAAATGCCCCGCAATATGTACTGCCATCGTTCCACACGGTCGATCTGCGCGCGGCGCTCACGAGCGACTATTGGGGCGTGAACTTCTACGTACGCAATCTTTTCGACACGCGCGGACAAATTTCGGCAACGACCAATTTCGCATTTGCAGGCGGACCGGCACGGGTGACCGTTGTCCAGCCGCGTACGTTTGGCGCCGTCCTAACAACACGCTTCTAACTAAAAACAGGGATATCTCATGAACAATCTGAGCCAAAAGTACGCCGCTGCTGCGCGAAACGGGCTTTCACCGGAAGATGTGCTCAAGTTGCGGTTCGTCCGTGATGCACGCCTTTCGCCGGATGGCCGGCTTGCTGCAACGGTTGTGTCGCGTCCCGACCCTGCCACAGACGGCGAGTTCTTCGAACTGATCGTGATCAACACAGAAAACGGGAACAAAACACAGCTTGTTACTGGGGATGTTCGTGTCAACGCGCCAGCTTGGTCACCCGACGGAAGCAAACTTGCCTATATTCGGCTCGACAGCGGGCCGCCACGTATCTGCATTCATGACTTCAATAGCACAAGTGTCATGGAGACATCCGTCGAGAGGGGCATCCCGCAACCACCATTGGCCTGGTCGCCCGACGGGCAGCGGCTGGCAGCAACAGTTTTCTCAGTTGAACCTCCGTCATCCGGTTTGCACCGCATCATCAAGCCTGGCTTCCGGGTCGAGGGTATCGGCTTCGTCGACCGGATCAGCCAGCGGATCGACATATTAGATGTGACAAACGGTACGATCAGCTGTGTCACCAGTGGTCTCGGCAATTGCTCGCAACCCGAGTTCAGCCCAACAGGCGACCGTCTTCTCTTTGGCGCGATCGAAGGCGCCGCTAAGCCCGGCGGCGGTAGCGCCCCATTGCCGCATATACTTCACTTCGCCGATGGACGGATCACGCGGCCGCTCGGTGATGGCTGGTACGTTACTAAGACGACTTGGCTCCCCGACGGCGACCGACTGCTGGTGTTCGGAACTTATCGTTCGACGATGACCGTACCTGTGTCTATCCTCTATGTCTTCGATCTGGCGAGCGGCACCATTGATTGCCGGACGCCGGATCTTGAGGCGCAGATCGGCATGCGTGTTCATGAAGACACGCCGATCTGGGAAATTTCGTTCAGCCGCGGCGTCGAGATTGTGGACGATAGTATTTATACCAGCGTTCAAGTTGGCGGCGAGACGCAGATCTGGCGCATCACGCTCGATGGTACGCCGACTATGACGCCCGTCGTCGAAGGTCAGCGGTCGTGCCTGCTGCTCGGCGCAACCTCTGAAGCATTGCTTTTTCTCGCGAGCGACGTGCATCGACCCGGAGACCTGCGTATAGTTCAATTGTCATCGGGCGAAGAACGGCGCCTGACGTCGTTCAACGATGAGGTGCTGGCCGGTTGGCCGGAACTCACGATAAAGCACCTGCCGATCACCAGTCCGGACGGCCTTACGTTTGATGCCTGGTTTCTCGCGCGGGCTGACACGCAAGGACCTCTGCCGACCATTATGTTTATCCACGGCGGTCCCTTTCTCGCTATCGGACATGCCTTCCGCTATGATTTTCACATGCTTGCCTCACGCGGATGGGGTTTGGTCTTTGCGAATTTCCGAGGATCCGCTGGCTATGGCGAAACCTTTCAGCGCAAGATCATGGGTGATTGGGGCAGCAAGGGTTTCCCCGACCATATGGCGGTGGTCAATGCGGCGATCGCCGAAGGTCTTGCCGATTCAGAACGCCTCGGTGTCTGGGGCGCTTCGCACGGGGGGTTCGCAACTGCGTGGATCATCGGTCATACTGATCGCTTCCGTGCTGCCGTCGCGGAAGCATCGGTCACAAACTATTCTAGCCTCTACTATCTGAGCGATGTCGGCGAAGCGTTCGCGACCGATCTCGGCGGCCTGCCGCACGAAATTCCCGATGTGTACCGGTCGCGCTCGCCGCTGACCTTTGCCCATCGCTGCACCACGCCGACACTGATGCTTCACGGCGACGAGGACTATCGCTGCCCAATCGCAGAAGCCGAACAGTTCTTCCGCGTTCTGATCGATGTCGGATGTACGACCGAACTTGTACGGATCCCGCGATGCAACCATATGGGCGATTCTCACGGTCCGCTCAGCGCGCGCGTTGGCCAAAACGAAGCGCTGCTCGACTGGTTCGAACGCTTCCTCTGACACCGAAGCGAGGATTGGAAAAATGGCCAAAACCAAAGCACGGGTAACGTCGACACATCACGTGGCCGTTCGGTTTGACTGCCCCATCAGTGTGATTTGGGATGATATCCTTCTCGGACTCGGCAGCGGCAGACAATTCGAAGAACAAGGTTATCGGATGGCACCGCTCGGAGACGACCCGCGCGCCTACCTTGGCGGGTACCGGATGTGGCGGGAAGAAACCGATGATCCCGACGAACGACTGGTCTACATCAGTGAATGCGATGACATTGCGAGACGGTTGAGTCTCTGTGCCTATTATCTGGGGGCGAAGGCGCGCGGAACTGTCGTTCACGCCACATATTCTGCTGCCCGGAATAATATTGGACACTGGTATCAGATTGATTGTCACGGCACGTACGATCTTGAGATCGACGAGCATTCATCAGCGGCCGACGTCGCCGCGATCATGATTAAGTCTAAAGAAGAAATGGACCGATATCTCACGGCCTCGCTAGAAGTGCGAAAACAGTATCTTGAAGCGGAGCATACGAAGAAGCAGGCCTACTGACCTTTTCATCGCGATAAGCCCATGTTTTCGAGCGCTTGCGTGACGCTCAGCCCAATGAAGGATAGTCATTATGCAAATCGATTTCCGAACACATCCGCTGTTCAAGGAAGCAGAGTCTCGCACACGGGCCTGGTTGCGTCCGGGGACTGGCGAAGCGAGTACGCTGAGCCAACTGGTGGCCAGTCCCGACGGTCGCAAAGCGACGGCGGCCGCTTCGGTTTGCGACGCGTTGGAGGGCGTACCGTCAACCCGGATCGCGCTGATCGATCTCGCCAATGGTGATCTCGATATCGTCACCACAGGCCCCCATTCGGACAGCGCGCCGAAATGGTCACCTGACGGCCGGACCATCGCCTTCCTCTCGGATCGGAAGCAGGCGTTTATCAACCGCCTTCGCCTTCTCGACGTCGAGAACCGGAGCGACCGAGCGACGGCCTCGACCGATGGCTTCGTCGAGTATCTCGAGTGGTCGCCTGATGGCAGCACCATTCTTTTAGGAGTGGCCGCTTACGGTTCCGAGCTAGCCGGCGCTCAGGGTGCACGAGCCGTCAATATAGACAGCGCGGCCAGCGAGCGGCCAGCATGGGCCCCCACCGTCGAAGGCGCGCCCGAAGCGACGCCGTGGCGCAGTTTGTGGATCTATGATCTTGCATCCGACACAGCGCGCAAAATCACATCTGATGGCCTCAACATCTGGCAAGGCGTCTGGTGCGGCCCCAACCACGTCGCCGCCATTTGCTCTGATCGACCAGAAGAAACCTGGTGGTATTCGGCTGACATTCGCCTGATCACCATCGATAGCGGCGAAACCCGAACTCTGTTCAAGCCAGCGGATCAACTCGGCTGGCTCACCGCCGCCCCGTCCGGCCGTACAATCGCCGTTGTCGAAGCTGTCTGCAGTGATCGCAACATCGTCGCCGGCAATCTGCGGCTGATCGACGCGGAGAGCGGCGCGATCTCCCACCTCGACACCCTAGGTGCCGATGTGGTGCAGCTGCATTGGCGGGATGACAACCATCTCTTGTTCGTTGCCGCCCAAGGTCTGGACAATGTAATCGGCCTGCTGGATCTCACCGACAACACGGCTTGCGAACTTTGGCGCGGACGGGAACGGTCTCCATCGGGCACTTACTTTCCTGAGGTGGCCCCGCTCGGTGATGAACCGGCGAATATGCTGTTCCTTTGCGAGACCTTTTTCGACGCCCCCACTTTAATCGCGTTCGAGAACGGGCGGGAGCGTCGGATTCGTCAGTTTGGTACGCCCGAAACGATATCTTTCGTCGAAGGACTCGGTTCCGCACGGGACTTTACCTGGATAGCACCGGACGGACTGGAGATTCAAGGCTGGTTGCTGACACCCCTCGGCCCTGGGCCGCATCCGGTGATCATGCAGGTCCACGGTGGACCGGTCTGGTACTACCGGCCCCTGTACATCGGTCGCTCGGCTCTGGTGCAGATGGCGTTGGCGGCGGGTTATGCGTTATTCCAACCCAATCCGCGCGGATCAAGCGGTCGGGGCCAAGATTTCGCCCGGCTCGTATTCGGCGACATGGGAGGTGGCGACACTCACGATTATCTTTCAGGGCTCGATGCATTACAAGCGGCCGGCATTATCGATCCCAAGCGCATAGGCGTGACCGGCGGCAGCTATGGTGGTTACATCAGTGCTTGGATCATCACACAGGATCAACGCTTCGCTGCATCGGTCCCTGTGGCCCCTGTGACGAACTGGGTAAGCGAGCACCTGACCTGTAACGTACCGTCGTTTGCTCAAACGTTTCTCGATGACCAATTGAGTAATCCGACGGGAAAATATTTCACGCGAAGCCCCATTCACTATGCTGATCGCGTCAAGACACCGACTCTCAATATCTGCGGAGCGCTTGACAAGATTACGCCTCCCAGCCAGGCGCTGGAATTTCACCGCGCCGTGCAAAGCGCCGGCGTCGAAAGTGTTCTGATCACCTATCCCCATGAGGGCCACGGTCCGCGTTCTATGCCAACTGTGTTCGACTATTTCGCCCGTGTCATGGCATGGTTTCAGAAACATATGCCATGCGATGGCAAGTTACCTTAGCAAACGCAAAAAGTACGAATACGAACCGCACGCATGAGCGGCGGCTTTCTGATGTGGAAGCAGCCATGGCTTTCCTGCACAACTTCGCTACGACGCCTCTCCCCATCATCTTAACCGCGCCAGTCACAGTCATCCGCTATGGTTGGCTGTGAACTGCCACTGATGAGTAGATTATGAACATATCATGAATATTTTCACTTAGAATGAATAAGAGCATTAATAAGTATTGAGCCGGTATCTGGATTTCGTTGCATACCGACCCAGCGGATAGAAGTCCGCGAAAGCAGATATTCCATATCATAAGTTCCATACCACTCACAGAAAGTAGCAGATTCTACAGCCGTGTGCCCTTCTAAGGAACACACCCACCGGCTACTAAGCCGGACGCATTTGGTTCTCCATAAATCAATGCCGTAACCTACCCGATGTCATAGTCGGCAGTTACGTTTCGCTCGCGGATCACACACTGTGGTCTGTCTGCATAGGCGAGACCGCGCACAATTCGACTGTGGGTGTAATTTCCTAACCGTTGCAGCCAAATGAACCATTCCAAATGAACCCTTAATGCGTGACAGCGTCCCAGTTCGAACACGTTTGAATATTCGATGAGCACGGCTTGCTGATGCACTCTCTTTCAGGAGCGCACAATACAAATTCGTACAGCCAAGCATATCGGTGCTTTCATACGCGACCGGCGGAAGAAAAAACTGGACCAGGCCGAACTTGCCCAAAAGGTGGGCGTGAACCGGCACTAGGTTCTAAAGGTCGAGCGCGGCAAGCAGCGTGCTGACAGGGACCTTGTCCTCAAGACACTTGAAACCCTCGGCCTGGTCCTTTCGGTGGAGAGCCTAGGGGCAGCACATCCCCCTTAATCGAGCATCTGCGGGAACATGACAAATCGAAAAACCTCGAAAAATAAAATACTGTATACGCCGAAATAGACTCCATTTTGTTCATACACATGGCCCGTATCGAACGCATGCAAATGAGTCAGGAGTTATTATCTATATCCTATGGATATCGATGTAATTCTCTGATCATCAAGCTGATAGTTAAGAAAATTCATCAGCACCCAAAAACCATAGTTAAAAAAAGAGCGAACGAAATTTCAGTATTTTGATCTCACTGAAATCTCATTCGCCGCAAAGTTGGCCCTTGGTCTGGCACAAAAAATCGTCGTATATTAATAGCCTTCGTTTACAGTTTTCTTAGGGAGAGCATAAGCCCTATGTTCACCTCGTATGCTGATCATCACATATTGGCGACCATCAACCATATAGACAGCCGGAATGCCTGCAGCACGGTCTGGTAAATCTTCTGACCATATCACGTCGCCAGTTTCTTTGTTCCACGCACGGAATTTCAAATCCACTGTAGCAGTGAATAATAGCCCGCCTGCGGTTACTGCAGGACTAGACTTGGCGCCATGAAACTGCAGGATCCCATAATTATTACCTTTTGGCTCTAAACCAATCGCTTCACCGAACGGCTTTTGCCATTTAATCTTACCAGTATTTAAATCATAAGCCGTAATGGTCGACCACGGCGGATTGATTAAGGCCGGCGCAAACCCCCAACCGGTGTAATAACGCTTGCCAATCCCAGGAACTTTCGCGCCTTTCGGATAAGGCGTTCCTGCCGTGTCCAAGAATATACGCGGCGGCTCTTTAATTCCCGGCTTGGCCAGGAACGAGATCAAATCATCCACTTCAATTTGCTTCAACGTCGTCAACGGCGGCATTTGCCCTTGACCATTCTTGATGATCGCCTGAACCGTTGCAGGTTTCAACTTTTGGACAACACCGAACAATCGCGGAATAGTGCCACCGCCCGCAAGTTCCGGACCATGACAGGCCGCACAATTGTCTTGGTAGATGGTGTGGCCACGTGCAATTGCTTCTGGATCGGTAGATACGTCGCTACCGATATCATCTGTCTCCGGTTGTTCGGTACATATAGATGTATCGCAGCCATACCAATCAGAAACGATCGGGCCCTGCCAAGCATTTTCCAATGTATCCTCAACCGTTTCTTCAAGCCGCAACAACGCTGGCCCATCAAACGAAACCACATACATTTCACCCGTATATGGGTTGGAAGCAGGACTGAATAATGCAGCGCCGCCAGAATGCCCTGGCATATTGATGCTATATTCTTTGAAACCTGGAGGCGTATAGAAACCATCATTTCTGGCATTCTTGATAATTTCCGTATATTTCTTTTTATCTTCATCGCTTAAGAACGGATTGAGATCGTCAACGGTGAAGGTCATTCTCGCAAACGGCGGCGGTGACGAAGGTATAGGCTGCGTCGGAGAATCCTGCTCTCCTGGTGCGTCTGAACGCGGGACGGGTGTCTCAACAATCGGCCAAATGGGCTCTCCCGTTAGACGATCGAACACATAAAG
>JBBCIP010000075.1:0-4076 GCA_037189785.1 Alphaproteobacteria bacterium | reverse complement strand
GGAATACCAACTGCTCTGGGGGAGCCGTAACATCAACAAAAAAATGCAATCCGCGCGTGTTGTAAATGCGCTCCATAACGCGCACAAGATCCTTGACCGCTGGCATGACATCGGCCCGCGCCCCAAGCACGCCACCCCGCGCCGCCGCACGCGCCCGTGTCAAATAATGATCAACTTGTCGCCGCATCATAATGGTTTGGCGCTCGACCAGATCAGCCAGTGGACCACTTTGTGTTGCTGCCTCATTGGCCATCACCGTCAACGGCGTCTTCAAAGCATGGGCCAAATTACCGACGTTCTTCTGGGCACGATCAACAACCGCTTCATTGTGATCGATCAAGGCATTCAATTCTGTAACCAGTGGTAAAATCTCACGCGGGACATGCCCCTCGATCCGCTGTTTTTCACCACTGCGGATCGCGGCCAAACCTTTTGACAGTTTATAAAGCGGGCGCAAACCATAGCGCACTTGAATGGCCATGGTGGCCAGCAAAATCAACCCCAAGGCGGTCAACCACCAAATCAGTGTGGTGTTGAAAGAGTCGACTTGTTCGTTGACTTCCACCAGATCGCCGGCAACCAGAAATTTATACGTACGGTTCGCCCCGGGCAAAAGAATGTCACGCGCGAGAATACGCAGCTCTTGATCTTCGGGCCCCTTGGCAACATAAAAATGCTCGCCCGAATAGGTCGCACCGAAATCAACGGGAAGTTCCTCGTCCCACAAAGATCGCGACCGGAACGGTTGTTCGCTTTGCGCCGAAATTTGCCAATACCAACCGGAATATGGGCGATCAAATCGCGGGTCCATCATCGACCGGTAAAGGCTGACAATCCCTTCACCACCGACATTACTGGCACCGACCAAACTTTCCAGCAGCATCGACAACCGACTATCGAAATGACGCTCAACCGCTGTGCGAAAGGCAAACGATAGCATGAACCCGCCAGCCAGCATGGCCAATCCCAGCCACAACCCGGCCGCCAATAAAATGCGTGTCGTCAGGGACTGACGCGCCCGGACCGGATCGGGTGTATCGGCAGACGACGATGTCATCCGCTCACGCTGCTGTCCGCACCGTTATCCGCGTCACTCATACCACCCGGTGTTTCAATGCGATACCCCAGGCCGCGCACCGTGCGAATAATATCCACCGGCAACTTTTTACGGATGCGGTTGACGAACACTTCGATCGTGTTCGAGTCCCGATCGAAATCTTGATCGTAAATATGTTCTGTCAATTCCGTACGTGAAATCACTTTATCCGGGTGATGCATCAAATAAGACAACAGGCGATATTCTTGTGCCGTCAATTTTATCGCCACCCCATCGACGACCACCTTACCGCTCCGCGTATTCAAAGACACCGGACCACAGACCAGTTCCGCCGACGGCAAACCGGCGGCCCGACGGATCAAGGCCCGGACCCGTGCCAGCAACTCTTCCATGCGAAACGGTTTGGTTAAATAATCATCGGCCCCGGCATCAAGCCCGGTCACTTTGTCGCTCCAGCGGTCGCGGGCCGTCAGGATCAGAACCGGCATTTTAAGTCCGGCCGAACGCCAGCGTTCGAGCACGCTCACGCCATCCATCATCGGCAAACCGAGGTCGAGCACAACGGCATCATAGCTTTCGCTTTCGCCCAGATAATGTCCTTCTTCGCCGTCCTTAGCAGCATCGACCACATAGCCGACGTCCTCCAAAGCCGCCTTGATCTGGCGCAGGATATCCGGTTCATCTTCGACAACTAAAATACGCATCCTGATATTCCTACTAAGCTTGAGCGCCTACCGGTGACCTTTGACACCCAAAACATTGCCTGTTCGCGCATCCATTTCAACCGCCATGACTTCCCCTCGTTGGTTTAAAACACGAACATCGTATATCCAGTCGGGCCCGCCGCCAGCTCTATTTTCATAAAGTTCAACGCCGACGATCCGGCCCGAAAATTGACGGCGTACCTGACCGCGAATATCCGTCAACGAGCGGATCGTGCCGCTTTGCACCGCCCGGCGGGCGTCGTCATGGCGCATCAATTGATCGAGCGCCTTCCGGTTGCGGTCATCATTGGGATAAAGCGAGGAATTGGCCCGATTTTGCTGGTTTTGCTGACGATCGCGTTCCATCTGCTGGCGCGTGGCGGCATCCCGCTTTTGTTGGTCTTCGCTGTTTTTCAGCTGCTCGCGAATATAGCGGTCCCGGTTGGCCCGGTTGGCCGAATCGTTCATTTGATCAACCCGGTTGCCCGCCCCCGACCCCGACCGCGGCGCATAGCCTTGGACCGGACTTTGGCCCTGAACCGGACGGATATTTCTCATTTCACGCTCAGTAGGCGGACGTGAGGAGCCCGACTGGCCTGGGAATCGGCCCTGTATGGCCGGTACGGGGTCATTCTGGCGGTCGAATCGCTGCATATTTTCGCGATGTTGCTGGTAATTGCGCTGCCCGCGCTGGCCCGGTTTTTCGCCCTCGGTGTTCTGACCTTGGCGATAACCTTGGGCCTCAACTGTATGAAATACATGAGAAAAGGCCGTTATCGCCGCAGTCATTCCGACAACAGCGACAATCACCCGCACAGCTTTAGCGGCCTTTTTGCTCATCATACCCTGGTCTCTACCCCCCTAAAGTTTAACCGCGCATGAACGCCGGTCTCAGGGTAAGTTCAGTTTCGTATGGATAATGTTAAGTCCGTCATATGGTCGATTGGGGGTGCTACGATCATATGCCAGGAGAGGTTATATGAGAAAGACCGTATTCGCCAAGTTTTCTGCCGCAGTCGTTGCCAATATTTTTGGCGGCCTTTTATTGATGGCCCCTGCGACACCAGCCGCCGCCAGCAGCTGGAATACGTCCACATCTTTTTTCTTTACGACCGATTTGTTTGGGAGTTCCTATCCCTACAGCCCCTATGACTATTCACCCTATGATACTGGCTACGGCTACGATAATGGCTACAATACCGGCTACACGTCGTTAACCATAGGCATCGGATCTCACGGGTATTCGCCCTATGGGTATAACTACACCCCGTACAGTCCCTATAGCTTCGGGCCCTATAACTTCGGGTTTGGCTACAATCCGATCGGTTACTACTCGCCATTCTATTATTCCCCGTTCTACTCGCCATGGTACAGCCCGTCTTATTATTCGAGCTTCTACTATCCGAGCCGGTATTACTATGCGCCCCGCTATTACTACCCACCGCGCTATTACTATCCGCGGCATAACTACAAACCACCGAGATACACGCACGATCGGAACTGGGATAAGCGGTGGGACAACCGGTGGGATAACCGACGCTACAGCAATAATTGGGATAACCGGCGCTGGGATAATAATCGGTGGGATAACAACCGGTGGGATAATAGGCGCAACGATAACTGGTATCGATCCGACAACAACCGTCGGAACGACAACTGGCGTGGCAATAATTGGCGAGATCGGAATGATCGCGCCGACAATAATCGCCAATGGAACCAGCAGCGAAATCAACAGCAAAATAATTGGCGGCAAAACGAGCAGCGCCAAACTGACCCACGTTGGAACAACAACAATCGCGGCAACCAGCCAAGTGTGAGACCCGGTGACCGTAACAACAATTGGCAAAACGACAATCGCCGCGGCAATCAACCAAATCGCGGTCAAAACAATTGGCAGAACCGTGCGCCGGAGCGGGCCCAATCTATACCGATCGTCACCACACCGCAGGTCCAGCAAACCCGGCCTCCAGCGATGACGGCCGGAGCCATTGAACGGTCTAACCGTGAACGCCCGACCAATCTGACCCCCTATCGCCCGGTCAATGGGGCTATGGATCGTGCGCTCAATAATGTCTCCCAACAGCAGCAACGCCCGGCGGTTCAGCAAAACAATCGTCAAGACCGTCCCAATTTCAATCAGGACAACCGTAGCCGCATGGAGTCATCTGATCGTGGGCGGTCCAATGCCGCATCACAGCAACGCTTTTCTCCCCAAGGGACGATGAGCCGGGGAAATGCGGGCCGGGGCGAAGGTCGCGGACAGGATCGTGGTGGCAACAGACATCGTTAAGACCATCTTTGATATCCACCAAACT
>JBBCIP010000074.1:0-4565 GCA_037189785.1 Alphaproteobacteria bacterium | reverse complement strand
GTGTAGCCGTTATCGGTGTCAGCGCCCCACCGAAAATGCGTATTGCAGCAGCGTTGGATTGCTTTGGACCCGCTGCATTCAAACTTGCTGTGGACTTCACACCTATTGAAACGATTATGGCCAACCAACAAGCGCCGGTCTAAACCATCACGGCCAACCTATGACGAGAAGAATTTTTGTATGTCTAAGGTTGCCGCCTTATTGTCTAGGAACGCGATCACTGCCAGCCGTGCTTTAATGGCAGACAGCGATCCGGCCGGAATTAGTCCGCGGGTGATCATATCTTTTTCGCTACCTGGATACCCATAGCTTTTGGTGAGAACAGATCCGTCGCCGCAGCGAGTGGCTAAAATCACGGGACATCTTTTTGCCAAAGCCGTCAGATCATCAATCAACGACAGCGGCACATGACCACCGCCCATGGCTTCGATCACCAAACCATCCACGGCGTGGCCAAGCGCCCGGAGCACTTGGCCATCATCACCAAGATATGTTTTCAAAACCGGAACACGCGCGATGGATTTCATGGGAATTGGTAAAAGATCATGGTGACGCTGGGCGATACTATACCAATCGACCCGACCTTCGCTCACAGCCCCGAGCGGTCCACCATTGCGCGATTGAAATGCGTTCACGGCACTGGTGTGAGCCTTGGTCACGTTCCACGCGCCATGAATAACACCGTTCATCGCCACCATAACGCCGTCTCGTCCGTCCCTGGAGCCCACACTCGCGGTGAGAATTGCATCCCGTAAATTGGCGGGACCATCGGATGATAACGACGACGCGGCCCGCATGGCCCCGGTCAATACCACCGGCCCGCAACACATCAAGGACAGAAGAAAGCCGGTTTCTTCGATTGTATCGGTGCCGTGGGTGATGACCACACCATCGGCACCGTTCGCCGTTTTGTCGGCGACCATCCGCGCCAAGCCATAGATATCATCAATCGTCAAATGACCGCTCGGCACATTGGCGAAGGAGTGGAGATCAAGCTCGATATCTGTTGTAAGATTGGCGCCATTGATGCCAAGCGCCGCGACCAATGCCTCGGGTCCGAGCGCCGGTGTGGCACCGCCGCCACTGTCCTGCATGGCAATGGTGCCGCCGACGGTAATTACAGCAATACGGGTCACAACAACTTTTCCTGACTAATTTGTACTTTTTACTGCGAAAGCCGGAGCATGGCCTAAGCCTTCCCATATCACAAGACTGTCATCATCTGTGTTCACGACAGGAGTTGTGTGAGCCAGGCCTCTGTTGTACGGTCCGGGCCATCATGCATATGTTTTGTATAAAGCCATCTTTAGGTCTTGTCGTCGGCAGCTTGTGCGGCAGCCTAGTGTTAAGCAGCACGGCCTTAGCGTCATCCATGGATGAAGTCATTGTCCGGGCCCATGCGCTGCCACCTTCGCCGAGCCTGGCCGCGTTTAACGTGACCACTCTGAGCGCCGACGACCTTGATAACGCCTCCGGTCCGCGGTTGGATGATCGGTTGCGCAGTGTGCCTGGATTTACGCTGTTTCGGCGCTCGTCCAGCACCGCATCCCACCCGACATCGCAGGGGGTATCGTTGCGCGGGATCGGTCCCAATGGGGCAGGCCGGACCTTGGTTCTGGTCGACGGCGTACCCGCTAACGATCCATTTGGCGGCTGGGTCTATTGGAGCGCCATCGCCCCCGCAGCCGTCGAACGGGTCGAAATCATTCGTGGTGGCGGCGCTGGTCCATTTGGCAATGCCGCGATCGCCGGAACGGTCCGCATCAACACCAAGCTCCCGGAGGGGCAAGGAGGATACGCCGATCTGTCCTATGGCAGTCAGGCCACCGCCAATGTCATGACCGGAGTTTGGGCCACGACCGGCGCCTGGACGGTTGATCTCGAAGGCCAATATTTTGAGACCGGCGGCTATTATTTGATCGCCGCCGACCAACGCGGCGCGATCGACCGCCGCGCCGACAGCGACTTCAAACGTGGCAAAGTCGGCCTGACCTGGCGCGGCGATGATGGCTTGATCGCCCGGGCCAGCCTGTCCCATTTCAGCGAATATCGCGGCAACGGCACACCCGGCGCCATCAACGACACCAGCTCGACCGAAGCGTCGTTGCGGGTCGTCCAGGATCGCGGCGATAGCGGTTGGGAGGCAACCATTTACGGCATCGACCGCAGCTTTGCGAGCGAGTTTACCGCCGTCACCGCCGACCGCAGCGCAGAGTCGCCCTCGCTTTCGCAATATGACGTGCCAGTCAAAACCATCGGCGGAAATTTTTTATGGCGGCAATCCTTAGGGTCCGGCACGCTTGAGCTTGGCGCCGACGCCCGCTGGATCGATGGCGCCACCCACGAAGCCTTCACCTTTCAAAATGGCGCATTCCAACGCGACCGCGACGCGGGGGGCGAGCAAATTTTGGCCGGTGTTTTTGCCGAATATACGACCCCGATCACAGCATCGACACAGATCGTCGGCGGCCTCCGGCTCGATTATTTAAAAGACAGCCACGGTCAACGGCGCGAAATCGAAATCGCCAGCGGCGGGGTACTGCGTGACGATCATTTCACCAGCCGGGACCGTACCGTGGTCAATGGCCGGCTTGGCCTTATTCACGATCTATCAGCGGCCTTGCGCTTTCAAGCCGCTGCCTATTCGGGCTTTCGCAGCCCGACAATCAATGAACTCTACCGACCGTTTCGGGTCCGTAATGATATCACCGAGGCCAATGCCGCCCTCAAAGCCGAGCGTCTTTATGGAACCGATGCCGGATTGCGCTGGTCCACGGCCGACGGTATCAGTCTTAGCCTGACCGGGTATGTGACCTGGTTGAACGACGGTATCGCCAACGTCCTGATCGCCACCGCGCCCGGAAATTATCCTGACTTTGGCGTCTTTCTCCCGGTCGGCGGCACATTGAATCAGCGCCGCAATCTGGACCAGCTGCGTACCATGGGTTTTGAGGCGGAAATCATCATGCCGCTGACCGACCGCGCCAAGATCACGGCCCGCTATCTGCTGGCCGACGCCAAAGTCACCAAAGCCAATGAAGACCCGGCCCTGGTCGGTCGCCGCCCAACCCAGGTGGCGCGCCATCAAGGCAATATCGGCTTCGAATGGGCCCCGATCGAGCTGTTGACCATCGCCGGTCAAGTTCGCGCCGAAAGTGCCCAATATGACGATGCCCTCAACCAGCGCCGACTGCCCGGCTATGTCACAGCGGACGCCATGATTGCCGTCGCGGCGTCCTCAAACGTGTCGTTTTACGCCGCCGTCGATAATATTTTTGACCGCACCGTCATCACCGGCGAAAGCGGCGACGGGCTCCGCTCCATTGCCGCGCCACGCCAGGTCCGGGCCGGAGCCAGGGTTCAATTCTAAGAGCCCAACCCCAACCAGCCAGCGGCCGCCGTTACTTAAGGGTGCCATCCTTGGACATCAAAATGGCAATCGGCCGCGTTGCCGGAATATGACTGAGGATGATCATCAAGATCACCGTCAACGGCACGCTCAAGAACATCCCGGCGATGCCCCACAGCAGGCCCCACCCGACCAGTGACAGCAACAGCACCACCGGATCAAGACCTAGTCGCACTTCTTGAAGTTTCGGGGCCAAAACATTGTCGATCACGAACTGGACCGAGCCCAACCCAAGGGCGACAATCAAAAACGGCCCCGGTTGGCCGAACTGAATGAGCGCCAAGGCCGCTGGCGCCGCCACCCCCAAAATCGAGCCGATGGTCGGAATATAATTCAACAGGAAAATGACAAAGGCCCAGAAGCTCGCGAAATCAACCCCGACCGTCGCCAGCACGATATAACTGACGCCGCCGGTCAGGATGCTGAGCAAGGTTTTGAGCCAAAGATAGGCCTGAATCTCGCCCTGGATATGATCAATAATGGCCTGAATACGCGACCGCTTGGCCTGATCGGGCAGCAACGCCCGCATTTTCTTGTCCCAACTGGCCTGAGCCACCAGCAAAAACATTACATAAATCAAGATCATCCCCAGATCACTGGCAAGGTTCGATAAGGCCCCGACCAAATGTCCGATCCACGGCCCGAAATCGATCCCACGCACGAATTCCGACAGGCTTTCCGGTGGTGTCATATTGGCCCAGGAAAAGGCGACCGTGATCAATCGTTTGCCGTTTTCGGCATAAAGCGGCGCGGCCTTGGTCACCGCCGCGATATTGGCGGCGACCAGCATCATGGTCAGCTGAACCGCCACGACGATCCCCAAAAGCGCCAGAACCAACCCGGCCCAGCGCGGCACCCGACCACCGCCCGGCAGCGGTATTTGGCCGATCAAACGGATCAAGGCATTGATAATATACCAAATCACCACCGCCACCGCGAACGGCACAAATAACGCACTCGCGGCGTATAGCACATGGCCAGCCAACACCACTGCAATGAACACCACCGCCACCGTTGCCGTGGTCGGGCGCGGCCGATGCGGCGGCTCGGATAGGATTACGGCAACCGCGGTCGCTGCTTCAGCTGGGGAGGATGGCGAGGTTTGGTCGTGGTCTCTATTCATCGCGGGCCCTTTTCTATGCCCTTGAGACTACGC
>JBBCIP010000073.1:0-2743 GCA_037189785.1 Alphaproteobacteria bacterium | reverse complement strand
ATTGTTTATTTGGCTTTTAGCTCGGGTGAAGATATTGATCAGGATTATGTTCCGGCGCATATGGAAGACGGCAAGTTAGTGCCCCCGAGTTTCAAACCGAAATCTGAATAAATGACGACCATAAAAAACACATCCTGGCTTGATGCGGCGGCGAGCCAAACCATCATGACGGCTCTGCAACGTGACAGCGGCGGGGCTGTTGTGGCGCGCTTTGTCGGTGGTGCGGTGCGCGACGCTATTCTTGATCGGCCGATCAAAGATATCGATATCGCCACAAGCTTATCGCCACAACAAGTTACCGAGTTATTGGTCGCTCAGGGTATCAAGGTTGTGCCGACCGGCATTGACCATGGCACGGTGACGGTTGTCGTTGATGATGTACCGTTTGAGGTCACGACACTGCGCCGCGATGTGGAAACCGATGGCCGTCATGCGGTCGTGGCCTTTACTGACGATTGGCGAGAAGATGCGGCCCGCCGCGACTTCACGATGAATGCGATTTATGCTGATGCAACTGGGGCAATCTTTGATCCGTTCGGTGGGGCGGCGGATGCGGAAGTGGGGCACGTGCGCTTCATCGGTGACGCGCGCGCGCGGATCAGCGAAGATGCGTTGCGGATTTTGCGCTTCTTTCGGTTTCAGGCCTGGTATGGCGCCGACAATGGTCGGTCTGCCCCCGATGCTGATGGGCTCGCCGCCTGCAAAGCTCGTGCGCGCGATTTGGCGATTTTATCGGTGGAGCGGGTCAGCCATGAACTGCTGCGCTTGTTGGCCGCGCCCAGTCCTGGCCCGCTTTTAGAATTGATGCAGGATCACGGGATTTTACCGATTGTTTTGCCGGAAGCCGTGAATTTTGCTCGGCTCAACGCCGTGGTCGAAATCGAAGCGGCTTTGGGCTGCGTCGATCCAATCCGGAGGCTCGGTGCACTTTTGCCGGATGGTGCGGACAGTGTCGGAGAGCGCTTGAAATTACCAAAGCGCGATCAAGATCGTTTGGCCGACATGATCGTGTCCCGGGAAGATGTGGCGCCGTCCCCCGATGGTGATGCGTTCGGGCGCCGATTGCGGGCGATTTTTTATGGTATGGGGCAAACCGTATTTCTCGATCATGTCTTGTTGAACTGGGCGGGCCGGGGCGGCAACGTCCGGGATAAGCGCTGGCGGTCGTTATGGGCGGCGGCCTCGGCTTGGCAGCGACCGGAGCTGCCGGTGCAGGGGCGGGATATTCTCAATCTCGGTGTCGCGCCGGGCCCGGCGGTGGGCGCGGTATTGGAAAAACTCGAAGAGTGGTGGATTTCCAAGGACTTCAAACCATCGCGCGGCGACTTGATGGCGCGGTTATCGCAATTGGTGGTCCGGCATATCCGCTAGAGGCGGCTTATCCTACTTCGAGAAGATCCGACAAAGCTTAAATCGTCGGCGTGCTTTACACTTTGACATAGGTTAACAACAGTGCCCTTCGCTAAATATTTGGTCTCAATGCATATATTGCTTAGGCCCAATTCTTGCTTGGCTATTCTGGTTTAAATGGATTTTTGTAAGATATATTTAGGGGTGAACCATGCGATTTAAATTAGTTGGCCAACTTGCTTTGGCTGCATCGATGGTTGCGGCAGTGCCGAGCCTGGCATCGGCGGCTATCATATCAATGGATATTCGTGCGGAATTTGGTCTTAACGACGATGATCCAAGCGACTACCGTGTTTTTGAAGTGATTGGTGCATCGGCTACTACCAGTCCTCAGCTTAATAGCTCCCATCAAATTGCCAATCCGTCTGGTTATGGTGGCAGGGCCGATGTTGCCCTTGATGCGACCCAACAACAGGTCTCGATCATCGGCGCCGATCCATTTACAGACCTCCCTGTGGATGGCGTGAATTCGGCTGATTTTTACTTTGCACGAGTTACGATCACGAACATTGTGTTCGATGTGGCTGGGGAAGAAATTACAGCGCTGTCACTGTTGGAAGACGGCTTGCTTTATCAAAGCCCGGATCTTCCGTATGCGCTCAATTACTCTTTTACTGGTAACAGTCTGACGTTTGAGTGGATCGGCGACAATGGCGGGACTATTTATGTATTGGATGGCGGCCTTGGTTTGTTTGCTTATGAAACCAGTGTCGACCAAAACCCTGGTCAGGTTCCGGCACCATTGCCATTGAGTTTGATTGGCCTCGGTTTGGCTGGTCTTGCCTGGTCACGCCGTAAAGCTTAATTGATCTCGTTAAAAGCAAACCGCCGCAGCATTTTGGGATGTTGCGGCGGTTTCTTTATAGATATGTGTGATTTATCATGGCCATTTGGCTTTTGGCGGCAGCGACATCAGGATCGCTTCGATATTGCCGCCGGTTTTGAGGCCGAACAGGGTGCCGCGGTCATAGACCAGGTTAAATTCGGCATAGCGCCCGCGCCGGACCAGTAAATGGTCGCGTTGCTCCGGGGTCCAGGATTTATTCATATGGCGGCGGACGATTTCGGGATAAATCCGTAAAAAAGCGCGGCCGACATCTTGGGTGAAGGCAAAATCGGCCTCCCAGTCATTGCCCAGATAATCATAGAAAATGCCGCCGACGCCGCGCGGTTCGTTACGATGTTTGTTGAAGAAGTATTCATCGCACCAGGCTTTAAAGCGCGGATAATAGTCCGGATCATGGGCGTCACAGGCGGCCTTGAACGCAGCATGGAAATCCGCCGTGTCGCTGGCGTCCGGGAACGCCGGATTAAGGTCGCCGCCGCCGCCAAA